>JAIRRP010000048.1 GCA_031255915.1 Puniceicoccales bacterium
TTCCGTTTCTTCTTCTTCTGAATTCTTGGCATAGAGAGCACCGTTGCGGCTTGAGTATTGAAGGCCGTTTTTGGAAAATTGCAGTGGCGAGGTTGGGCTGATGGAACCATCCAGATTCATACGATAGAAGACGCCATGTGTGTCGGGATTAGAGAGGCTGCTCATGTCGCTTATGGAGAGCGATTCATTGGATGAGGCGATGACCTTAACACTATCGCCTACTTCAGCTGCGATGAAAGGGGTTTCTCCGCAGGAAAATGAGTAAAACCCTTCTTTGGCTAGAGAGCTTTCAGAACTGTTCGTGTTATTAGACTCGGTTGCATGCCATGTGAGGTTTGTAATGGGGAAAATGGCGGAAGAAAAGATATTTTCTGCGATGTTGAGTTGGCGATTGCTCTTTTGAATCATGCTGTAGCCGACGCCGTTGCTGGCGATATCTTTAAGTTGTTCTATGATGTCCAATACCGCGCCGGTGTAGAATGAAGTTTTGGGATTGAAATCGCCTTGCTCTACTTGGATGGCTTGATAAGCCGGTGCTTGGGAATTGGTGTCATTTCTATTCCAGTCGGCGACCAAGCTCTGGAGCTTTTTCAGAAGTTCTTGTGAGTTATCCTGGTCCAAGATACCTTCTCCAAAGAGAAGAGTGGTTTTGTTTTGCCCCAGGATGAGGTTGGATACGGCGTAGTATTTGTACACCTCATTGATGATGCTCGCTATCGTGTTGTCGTCGAATGCTTCGCCGGAATCTTTTTTGAGAAGTGCCTTGTCGCGGATGAGCACTTGCATTTGGGAGATATCGTCTACGGAGAAGTTCGTGGTGAGATTGCGGTTATGGTTGAAGGAGCTCTGTAGAGCTGTTTCAAATTGCAGGACATCGTCTAGGTCTCCTTTTGTGAAGGAGGTGCCGTTGGACTTTTGGGCGAGTGATGTAGTGGAGATGTTAGACTGTTCTTGTACCTTAAAGGGTAGGCCATTGTTGCTCTGGCTCGTCAAGACGTCATAGATGGCCTTTCGGAGCTCTTCATTGCGTTCGTATTGGACGTGATAGGGATCTTCGTAGGATTTGTAGTTGGTGATGTCCTCATAGAGGCTCTGGATGTAGAGATCCATGTTATTGACGGTCATTATGTCGCCTTTGATGATAACCGTTTTATCTCCGTAGTCGACGTCAGTGTCCTCGATCTTGTAGACCTGAATATTTTCGTTGGAGGCTTGCATTTCCATCGCGACGTCGGTGTCGACTATGGAGAATGTTTTTCCTCCATCGATGGAAATAAGTTTTTGATTTTGGAGAGTTTTAAGGCTGCTTATGAGTCCTCGGGCATTGTGTCGCCAGTGGGGATTTTGTTTTAGTAGTTTTTGTATTTCGATGAGAATGGTCGTGTATTGACCATTATTGGTGATATACTCCTTCAGTGTCGCTGCAATGCCAGAGCCATCGTAAGTGGAGGTAATGCTGCCGATTTTATTCATGGCATCAGTGGTCTTGATGTACTGCTTAATCTTGTTTGCTGCCAATACATTATTAGAGTTGTGATCTAATCCGGGTCTTATGGTGCCATGCAAGAAGGCCAGACTCTTGGCGTAGCGTCCAGGAAGTGTGATATCGGAAAAGAGTGTCTTCTGGGCCGGTTCTAACCTTCCTGAGACTTGGTACATCAGGGGTGTTGGTACCTTATAAAGATCATTCTCATCACGAGGATAGTAGCTCTGGAAGAGATGGGTCAGTGCATCGAAAGCTTCGATGCAGGCGTACTGATCTTTTGTAAAATCACCGAATATTCCCAGCCGATGTTTGAGCGTTGTTCCAATGGAGGTGGGGGAATAATTTTGTTTCTTACTGGAGAGAGTATTAGAGCTCCAAGCGGCACTGTGGTTTTCGTTCGAAAACGTCCATGCTTCGACGTAGTCGTGTATCTCTTTTATGTGATCTCTGGCGGATGACGACCAGCTGGTGTTGGAGGATTCGGCTGCTAAATTTTCCCGAAATGACTTGAATGAATCGGGATTGACGCGCCAGTCATGGGATTCGAGTTCATATTGACATAGAATATCGTAGACCTTTTCCAGTTCCTTCGCCAAAGAGGCCATGAGGAAGAATTTTTCCAGAGTGACTAGGGAATCGAATTGCTTTTTGTAGAGGCTTTTCGTTTCATTGGCGAGAGAGGAATTATCGGTAACTTGTGTACAGTAGGTCTTTAATTGGTCGATGATTTTCTGGATGGCTTCCGAATTGTAGCGTTGCTGACTAGCGGTATCTAAGCTGCGATAATAATCGATTTCGCTCTGTAGGTTGGTTTGTGCTTGGGTGATATTTTTTAGGAGAACGCGGGAGATGCTGTTGCTGCCTGAGGAAAATACGGTGTAGAGGTCTTTGAGCTCCATGTAGGCCTTGGGGAGAGTGTAGCTTAAGGTGTTGCCCGCTGTTTCGAACGTGACGTGGCGGAAATTGCGAGAGGGATCGGATGATAGGGTATCGTCCATGAGATTATCCGTAATGGTTGTGGCTGTATTTTGTTTAACATCCCAGCCAGAGGGGAAGGGGAAAGAGCTTACGCTTTTCCCTTGGTTGATGTAGGTTTGGAACTGATAGCGCAGTTGCTGCTGCGTCAGATCCACGATGTGGTTGTACCATGTGCAGAGGGCGGTGACGTAGATGTCGTTGCTGGCCCGATCCCGGAGGGCATAGACGGCGATTTTGTTCCGTATCGCCTCCAGTAATATCTCTATGGGTTGATAGCGAAGATCGTTTTCCTCCTGTGAAGGGGTGGAACTTGTCTGGATCTCGCTAAAGGCATTTTCTAGATATTTTGAGATATTGCTGTCGCCGGTGCAGGGAAGGTTATCGAGTAAAACCCTGGCCGTGATCCATTCGTTTTCCGCCAATGCGCCGCGAGATGGTTCGCTGAAGGGTGCGATGGGATCCAGTGCGATATAGGGATTGTTGGGGTCCAGGCCTTTGTAGTTGGCCAAAATATTGCCTTCCAGTTCGAATCCCGGACGCTTTGGCAGCGAGGGTAGGGCGTCGATGGTAGGGTCGAGTATCTGGTAGCCATTGAAGTAGTTCAGGACATTGTTCTTTATCGTCGTTATTTCCTGAATACCTCCGCAGTTGAAGGATCCTAATTTGCTGATGACGGCTTCTAATGAGGCGGCATTGGTGCGCCAATCGAAACAAGCGGCCAGTACGTTGCTGATTTTGGCTTCCAGCATGTTGCGGAAGAGCTTCATACGCGTCTTATCCGCTATGTTTACTATATTATCTAGCACGCCTACTACATTCGTTATGACATCTTTTAACGGCTTAAAATAGGTGTTGATGTTTAAATTGTCTGCAGTGCTGAATCTTAATCTACCTGCGACATTGGATAATGCCTGGAGTTTATCGGTATTTTCTCTATCGCTGAGATAGGCTTGGAAGGCGATTGCAAATTCACTAATGGTGTTCTGTAGTCCGAGTCCGGGATTGTCGGAAGCGGAAAAAAAGTGACATACTCTGTCTACCTCGTTGGCAAGCGTCTGGAAATCGCCTTTTCCCATGTTGGAATCGATGCTATCGACATTTAAATTACTTACGTCAGTGTTTAATTGTCCAAGTAACGCGTTGAGACCATCGGATTTGGTTAGGAAATCGGTTTTCTGTAAATCGGAAAAGAGGCTCATGAAGCTGTTCATGTGCGTCTTGACAGCTGCCAAGGCATCCTTGATGCCTTGGGTAACGGTGTTATAGGTTGTTTCTGTTGCTCCGGCCATATCTCGAGCTTTTGCGAACCATTTTGCGATGACATTTCTGGTAATAGAGTGAAGTGTGCCATTTCCTGGTCTATCAACCCATGTTCCCCAGGTGCAACAATGCCCCCCCCGAGAATGGTACTTGCCGCCGTGATTGCAATCATTCCAGCCATCCCAATTTCCTGAGCCAAACTCATTTACATTGACCTGACAATATTCTTTAACTTGAGAAATGCTATTACTCTTGTTTCTTAAGAGATCATAAAGCCGATTTAGATCTTTTATCATCCCATTTCCGAACCCACTCCAGCGTTCATTTACCTGAGTACTTGCCTTGTTCGTCTCTCCGCGCATTCCTCGTGGGTGTCCCTCACCAATGCTGGCAGTGCCCCAAGACGTGAACCTTGTATCGCGACATGTCCAGTTGCCATCACCACTACGAGCACTTTTCACGTCCTCCCAATTATTACCTCCCTTTGATTTGAAAAGATTGGCTACTTTGGGGGCGAGGTAGGTATCTATGTCATTGGCATAGAGCACGCCATTTGTGACGCTCTTGCCTGTGGCGACGGCCGTAAAGGGAGTATCGGCAATGGTTCCAGGTGCGTTAGGGATATTGAAATTAACTATGTCGGCGAGCGAGATGGGGATATCGCCATCATTTGCATCGTAAATCGTCGTGCCGTAAGAATTTTGCAAATGCGGATCGTAATGGAGGCCACTGGTCGATAGGGTGGATACGGGAAACATTTCGCTCGGCTCTAGACAAGATTCGTAAGAGGATGTGAGGCTCGGCAGATCGGCATTCAAGGAGGTGGCCGATTCGGCAGCTTTGTTCAGATCGCTCGTCGTGAAGAAAGTCAGCCGTTGGCCCACTTGGTAGATGGGGATATTGAGGTATTGCTGGATGGATGTCAGGAATTGGCGAATGGGATGTTTGGGAGACAGATTCTGGAATTCCGCATAGGAGAAATCGGAAAGTATCCCTTCACCTTCGAGGCCGAAGGCGCCGGTGACCCGTTCTTTCCGAATAGCATCTTTAAAATACTTGGCAGCGGTGTTCCAGCGAGCTATGATGTCGGCACCATCGATGTCGGCCCAATAGGTGCCATCGCGGCTTTCTTGAATTTGCTTTGTGTGGACATCGTAGCGATAGTAGTAATTCTGCTCCACGGCCGACAATGAGGGGTCTTTGACGAGGAGATGGAGCTGATTCAGTTCGCCGTCGAACCAGAGGTAAGTACCTTTTGGGGAGAACAGTGCGAATTGACCACTGCCCGATGACGTTTGGAAGTATTGGTTCTCCGTATCGGTGATGCGCTGATCATCGGCGTAATACTTCAGGTTTGTTTCGGTGGAAATGAAATTGTCGTTCGTGGTTTTATAATAGGCTCCATCCGGCGATTTATTTCCCGAACTGTCATAGTGCGCTTCATCGGCGATTTGGATACCCTTATAATCGACGTTAGCGCCCAACATCACGTGACTAGTGGAGACATAGCTTTGATCGAATTTCTTCAAGTAAAGTACGGTATTCTCCTCGGGAGTACCGCCGAATGCCGTATAGGTTTCCGTTTTGCGGTAAAATTTAGTAGGGTCAGTGACTTCCACTTCATTAGAAGAAGTGTAGAATTGAGTGCTATCCGTTACGGGTACATAGAGTCCCTCCGTAGAGATCACGTAGGCGTTATTCTTCGACGTCGTTTCGATAAATCCCGCCTGGCGCTCGTAGAATTTGGTTATCTCGCTGATACGCTCCCAAGTATCATCCACAGAGGCACCTTCATGGAGGGAATCAATTCGCAGTAAATGGTCGATACCTTCACCTTTATTGACCTTTATGAGATTCCCCTGGGCGGATTCTACGTACTTGTAGCCGAAATTAAAGCGTTTGCGAAGGTCTACCGTGAGCCCATCGATCTCCTGGTAATGAAAAGCGTTATCGATCGAATAGAATTGCTCATCCTCTCCTTTGATAAAGGTTCCTTCAGGGTCGGTCGTGTAGAGGTCTTGGTAGTAGTCGGGTGTCTGGTAATTTTCTTCTGCATCCACGATGATGGTGGTGCCGTTATCATCGAATCCGCAGAGGAACTCTTTCCGGGGATAGAACTTACCGTTGTCCCCATAGACATAGAGAGCTGCGTCACTCTCATCCGCATAGCTGCTGGAAGCTTCTGTGGTTTCAATATAACCATAGAGATAGGTTACATTATCAGATGGTTCCTGGAGCACTCCAGTACCTTCGTCGACGTAACCTTCCTCGACGTCGGATAGGTTGTAATAGTTGTTACCTATTTTTAAGAAATAGCTTTCAGGATTTGCCTGTAGCTCTTTGGAAGTGCTTGAGGCCGTTTGGACGAGAGTATATTTTTCAAAGTAATCGGGAATAGCTACGGCGTTGGACTCGGATTCAACCGTGTCCTTCACGTAGTAATGGACGTCGACCTCAGAGGTTTTGGATATGAAAGATACGGTATTTTCTTCCAATAGGTCTTCTTCCTCTCTGTCTTCATATTTGTATTCAAGATTTGTAATTTCAATCCAATGCGCTTCGCCCTGGCTCTCGTTCATGTCATAGCAGATGGTGAGTGAATCTATCGCTACGTAGTCAGCGTCTGTGCCGGTGTTTCCTATTTTAACGTAATCGCTATAATCGTTTTCTTCGTAAGAGCTCGTGTCAGTATTATAGTTGTAACGTTGCGTCATGTCGATTTTCGTAGTCCTATCATCACCGACAAAGAACCCTACGTATGTACTTTCTTTATCATAGTATTCCTTTGGTTTTTTGACTGTGACTTTGTCATCAACGGCGTTCGCGAGAAGCTTTTCTTCGATCGAAGTTATTGATGCCTGGCGGCTATACCTTGTGAAGTAATCGACGACTACTTTATTCCCATTGACATCTATCGCTATAGTTGTTTCTTCCCCTTTAGTAATCGTAATATTACCACTTTCTGTTTCGACCAAAAGTGATGGCGATTCATTTTCGTTCTCGCTGTCAATATAGGTGATATGGCATTTCTTCCATATTGTTCCGTTTTCAGCTTTGATGTACGTATTTTCGTTAGAAAATTTATAGTAGTCGTCGATTGTATATGCCCTGACGTAATCGCCGGCATCGTCTTCTGTGTACTCGTACTCGATGTAGTAAGCGCCGACGTCGGAGACGGGGTAAAGCTTTTCGTCATCGCCCAGAACATATTCCATATCACTCACGGATGTTTTTTTCTCGTAAATCTCTGTATCGGGTTCCAAAGTAAATTCATTGGATCCGTTATGACCCAAAGGTGCCTGAATGTAGTAGCCATCGCCGGAGGCATCCTCGAAGTACCAATGCACTTGCGAGCTCTCTAAAAAGGAACCATCTGACATGAGCCGATAAGTATTTTCATTATCGGGCTCGGGCATATAAAGCAGCGGTCTATTGTCAGCATCATATTGATAAGCATCCGATGGGAAATAGCCCCGTTGGTAATCCGATTCGGGATTAGGGATGAGGATATAGTCCGATTGAAGTTTGATGTAAGCATCGAACGTCAATCCCTCTTTGGCATACGCTTGCCCACCATCTGCCCCATCTGTTCCCCATACGAAGTTACCGTTTTCATCCTTTATATAGGACAGATCATAACGCGTGGCATCTTCGGCGACCGTTATAGGATCTTGGTCAACGTCGGGTTGAAAATATATCGAAGCTCCCAAGAGATTCACGTAACCACCATTCGAAGTCGCGACAAACGTACCTTTAATATCATTTTCATAGGAAGCCTGCAGAGCATAGCGCGTCACTTCTGAAACCCCGTAAGAAGCTGTATCGACGGATATTTTATTGGAAGCAGAGGGAACGTCGTAGAAAATATTCTCGAAAAGGACGTAATTACCAGAAGCATCTTCCACGTACCGTCCCTCCTCAAATCGGTAACGGGTTTCCGACGAATCGAGAGAGAGGTCCACCCCTTTGGTCGTGAAAAATGAGGTAAATTCAGATCTGGTGACGTAATGATTATTTTCCGTGCGCAGATATTCACCGGCATCGGAGCGAACATAGCTGGCCGCCGATGCATTGACATTGTAGAATGCCAGCGTCTGTAGGTAAGTTTTCGTAATACCACCATCCGTGGAGATATAGAATCCCTCGCTCTGCGTCCGGTCATAATAAGCGCTACCGGCTAATACATACTCGTAATCGCTAATATTTCCTGAGGAGTAAAGTTGGTAATTCGTGTTAAGGGTATATCTCTGTGTAGTCGAAAAAGGTTTTTCGTCGTAAAATGTGATGGGACTCAAGGTTCCAGAGGAATTTTGCTCATAGGGAAGAAGTTCCGTAACTTCGTCATTGATGACAATGTACATCCCGTCGTCATTGCTTACAGTGGCCTTGTCATCCGCATGCCGTACCCATAGTCCAGAATCAGAGAGCGTGAGAATACCATTCGGGACACTGGCATAAATTTGAACATCGCTTTTCAGATGATAGGTACCTTTCGTAGAGCGGTAGTAGATCTGATCTTCCCTAAGTTTAGATTGTTGAACGATATCCATGTCAACTTCCGACGGAGCGAAAATAAGATCATTGGAAAGTTCTCCGTAATTGCTGAAAACATGCTCCAGCAGGACAGTCTTTTCAAAAAATTCCTTCTGGGCGATGAGCGAGCGAAAGTTAATCCAGTCCAACGTTCGTAACATGTCGACGACATGTTGTAATTGCTGACATTGGTTGGAGAGAATTTGCGCTATGTAGCGATTGGAATCCGCCGTTCTCCATCCGATGACGAGATCGGAAAATTCCTTCGCAAGGGCTTGTATGAGTTTAAAAAGTTTCAAAAATTCCTCTTCAGAAGAAGGCCTAACGCCATTTTGGCATTTTATGAGAATTTCAGCTAAACTTTGGCCAAAAAAATCTTCATGTAATCTGAGCAGTCCCTTATCATTCTCGTCGACAAAACCATTGCTTCGAGAAACGCGTTCGAGCGCTATGTCGATTTGATCACAACGGTCTACAAAGACGATGGAATCATCTTGAGAAGGCTTATAAGCCTTGAGCGTTGCGACGATGAATTCAGCGTACTGTTTCCATTCACTTCCATGATTCTGTTCAATGGTGCCCAATTGTGCCAACAACTGTCCCGCTACACCTTCAACATGGCTAGCATCGGACCAATCCACTGGGTCTTCCTCATAAACTTCAACGAGTTGCCGTAATGTTTGATCTGCGTCATGGTAAGAATTTACTGTGTTTTTGAAATCAGCTAGATTGATTTTAACATCTTGAATATAGCCTTCTACTTGTCGAAGATCATCGGCCAATGAGCCCGATTTCTCTTCCATAAGTACAGTGTATTGCTTGGGCAGCGATTGAACCACCATTTCTGATGCCGGTCCCGTGCCTTGCTTTTCAAGCTGGACGAGAAGTTCCTCTTCCCGACAGGAAACATCTTGTAATCCTCTCAGGTAAATGTCGCTATAAGGGTAAAAATGATCATCATTCCCTTTTACCATGACATTACTGAAAAGGCCATAGACATCATCA
Organism: Puniceicoccales bacterium; assembly: GCA_031255915.1. Lineage (GTDB taxonomy): Bacteria > Verrucomicrobiota > Verrucomicrobiia > Opitutales > JAIRLG01 > JAIRLG01. The sequence goes on from JAIRRP010000048.1 coordinate 9,263, forward strand.
TTGGACGTCCTGAAATCACCCTCGTATTTGACGTATTTCCAGTCGTTATTGTCAGCGCTTCCTACATTTTTATAACTTGTGAGTTTACCGTAGACGAAGTTTCCACTTGCTGCGACTTCATAGCTGCCATCTGGGTTCTGTTTATAGGTGGAATCGTAGAGTTGTATAAAACGTTTTTTCTGCTGCTCTGTCAGTTGTGCGAGATTGAAGTGGCCCTCTTCTTCTGTCCGAATATAGTTGCCTGAGGCACTGAACACTCCACTGGAATTATATCTCTGAGCCGGATTAGGGACATAGAGGTACTTTGTATTGTCGTTATAATAAAACCTTCCGGGAAATTCAACGCGAAGATAGGTTGCAATTTGTGTATTAGTGAGTTCATCCTTTTGGGTGGTGGCGATGTAGAGTTTTTTGATATCGCTGATAGGAGTATACTCATCGAGAGGGTTTTTTGTGTAGAGTATCTCATCTGTCCGTGAGAATCCTGAAGCTTCTTTACCCCATTGCTGGTAATCTTCATAGTGAACATTTGCCTTACATGAAGACTCCAGAACATATTGTTCTTCTTCATGCCAGCGATATAATTTAGTGCCATAAACATAGGAGAAAGATGCTTCTTTTCCTATATGAGCCCTGTAGAATAAATGGTAGTCACTGGCATTGACCGTAGATCCATCGGAAAGTACATATTTTGTACCGAGATCAGCCAGGACATTGTAGTAGATGTTATTCTTACATACGTATTGCTTATTGGCGTTAGAAACTTGGGCGAATTCTCCATTTTGTAGGATAAATAGGGATATTTTTTTCTCTATGTATCCGAGTCGCTCAGAGTCTTCGATAACGGTAAATCCATTCCTCTTGGACTGAAGGTATGCCCCTTGGGAAATATCGTACCATTGCCCATCGACACCAAGTACATATTTCCCGTTGGGATTTAGAGTGTGTTGATCGTCGTTGTCGTAACGCAACCGTGGGTTAGGAACAACGATAAATTTATCACCATCCTTGACATAAACTGTGGTGTGATTGACGGCATAAGCCTTGATGTTATTTGCATCAGACGTGTCTTCATAGCTCCACTCGATTTCATCGTCAGTTAAGAGATGAAATATCTCATTACTATCCTTTACGCCAAGAGCTTCAGAGATTATAGAGCTTCCGTTGACGGTTTTAGCTGCTGTCGCAAGTAGAGAATTTCTTTTTGCATAAGGAACATCGAAATTATTGGTAAGTAGCGCTTGGAATTGTTCCAGAAATTCCGGATGCTCATAAAGATCATTTTGGCTGTAATTTCGGATGGTTTCCAGAAATTGTAGGATGGACCAAGCGGGATCTTCTAAATCGGGAAGGATGCGTGTCGTACCGTCTTCACCGTTGTTGAGACGATCGAAAATAGCCTGAAAATAGGTACTCTTTAGGGCAGATTCCCCTTCAATGGCAATGTCCATTGCAGCGCTCCGAAATGCCTGTTCGATCGCTTCATGGAGACGCGCATCAGAACGCCATCCGGCATAGGATGGGTCCAATAGGATTTTAAGCAGCGCTTGTTTGAGAATGAGTCTCTGTTGCGCCAGTGTCAATGGAGATGTATCCTCTGGGAGCGCATCGGCAATGTCATATGTGTCGTCTAAATCGCGAAAGGTGAGCCATTCAATTTGTTCTTGGGTTAGGGTAAATGGCGACCAGTCAAACATTTTTGCTTTTGGATGTGCCGGTAAGCCGACGTTGTACTGTGGTCCTTCGAAAAGAGGCGCATCCTCTTTTGAGGAAATGGTATCTATCGGTTGTAATACGTAATTCGGCAAAGCCTGGAGTGCCTTCTCAGGGCTTTCGAGAGAAAGTGCATTCCTAGGTTTTGGTAATGGCGGTTCATCAGGTGCTTTAAATATGGGATAAAAAACGGCACTTGTTGGCTTAAATTCTGGTTTTATAAAATCTGGTGGAGGATCGGAAATCCCTAAAGATTTAGCGGAGGGTATGGCCCCTGGATTTTGGATGGCCGTTGGCTTAGGAGAAATGGTTTCTCCTTCTGGTACCACCATTTCACATTCGTAGAACTCCAAGCGTTTTTTAGGATTAAACGGATTCTTGTAGGGACAGTTGGGGTCATCTAGGTTAGGGGCTAAAGCGCCAAGACAACCTGGTTTATTGGCATAGTCTGCTGGGTTTACACCATCCATAAATTTTCCTCCTTAAAGTTGTATGTTTTTCTGAATTTTGAGTTTGTCTCCTTCTTGCGTTAGGCGTGTTCGAACAAAGCGCCTTCGTCCCATAGCAAGAGAAGGTATTATAGATGATTCCGAGGGGCTAGAAAGTGGTTCTACAAGATTTGGAGTAGAGCTTTGAGGTAAAGCAGCTTGTGTTTCTGCTTTGAAAATTTGTTGAGCAGCAACTTCGGATTTTAAGGTATCAGAAGTGGCGGCAGAAGGGATAAATTTACCTCCATCGGCACAATTTTTTGTGCCATTGGCAAGAATGTTGCTTTGCATTTTTGCGCGAATATCATTGGCTAGCGCATGTCGATGGATGCGGTGACTGCTCGCTTTGAGAAGCGTAATAGGCTGCGCTTCCTTTTCTTCATTTGAAAATATTTCCTGAATTTCGTTCGGCACGATAAGTGACGGAGGTGAATCTTTTTTCAGAGAAGCGGCGGTAGGTTCCTCTTGGGGCACGATCATGTCGGGTTCTGGTGCCACAGCAGCTATTGGCATGGGTTGTTGTGCGATGGAGGAAATAGGCTGTGGTATCGTCAAAGGATTTACTTCCTTTTTATGAAGAGGCGACTTAGGAGGTGTTTTTTTCAAAATATTGCGTGTGCCCAATGTGGCCTTACTATTGGCAAGAAGTGCATCCATTTGTGAACGGATTTTCGCAAGAGCTTCGGCGGTCGATTCCCGAGGTGTGTGGACAGAAATGGATGGTTCTTCAAGAAATTCCTTTCGAGGCTTTAGCGGAACAGCCTGAGCTTCGGCCAAAAGGCGATCAATGGCCGTTTCTTCTTCGGAGCTCGCGATACCCAGATGCAGCGTTGGCCAACCACCTTCCGGCTCCTTGAAGCCCATAAATTCGAGGTAATCGCGTTCACCTTTGGCGATGAGAGCGATGTCGTCGGCCATTTTCTGGATAAACGGAAGTGCAAACATCGCTTCATCGTTACCGCGGGCAAAACCAAAATGACGAAAGAGACTTTCAGTACGTTCTATCATTTTTTTTGCTCTTTGGAGAGCGGCTTGAACGGAAGCCACATGTTCTTCTGATTGCTTTAAAAACTGTTCGTTATCCATATCTAAACGTATTAAAGGGCAATGCGTCCTAGGGGTTGAATCGTGATTTCATCCGTAAGTTCTTGATGTGCCACGACAGGTAATTCATAAAGATCGAGTTCAATGAGCTTACGAACATATCGGCGAATGTCCATGGAGGTAAGGAGTACAGGCCGATTGCTCTCTTGAGAGAAATCGCCCACTTCTTCCCGTATGTTGTGGATGATTTGCTTGGCCTTTTCGGGTTCCAATGCGAGGTAACTTCCCGCTGAGGTTTGGCGAATGGCTTTGCGTACGAGATCCTCGATGTCAGGATTTAAGAGATAGACAGCCAAGATATTTTGTCCGCCACTGTACTTATAGCTGATATAACGCCGTAAGCTAGTTCGGACATAATCGGTGAGTAATACCGGTTCTTTTTCCTTCTGACCCCATTCGATGAGGCATTGCATGATCATCCGAAGGTTCCTGATGGAAATATTTTCCTGCACCAAGCGCTGCAGCACTTCGGTGATTTTCTGAATAGGTAGAACGCGTTGCACTTCTCGTGCGAGTTCTGGAAAGCGTTTTTCCATATTTTCCAGCAGGAAGCGGGTTTCTTGGAGACCGATAAATTCATGAGCGTATTTTTTCAGGACAAAAGAGAGATGATAGGCAAAGATTTGCGGAGGCGTCATGTAAGCCATACGAGCCTTATCCATTTGTGGAACCATGTTTTTATGTACCCATAACGCCGGAATGTTAGGTAGGAATGCCTTTTCCTCTTGGAAAACGACATTGAGGATGCCCAAATTGTCCTTTGATTCCCGGACAAGAACGTGTTCCTTTATAATTTTCCCTTGGGAGATCGGGACTTCCTGCAAGAGAATTTGGTAAACATTCTCCGAGAGATTTTCATTGAAGCGTAGATGGATACCGGGGAAGGGGACGCCCAAGTCATGATAAAGTGCTCGGCGAATCTGGATGAGTTGTTCATTGAGAGCTTCGGGCTGAACACTTTCTTCAATGGAGGTGGCGACATCGAGCAATAGAGGAATAGTGACGGAGAATTCATCTCGTTCATTCTTGTCTGAAGTTGCGGGAGCGACATCTGCGGCTAAGCCACCTGATTTTTTGACCACGGATGGCGAGGTAGAGCTTCTGCCAACTCCTTTGAGTAAAGCTCCTCCCGTCGTGATGGCCGTAAGGCCGATCAATAAGAAGGGTATTTTGGGGAATCCGGGAATGAGCATGAGTCCAAACATCATGCAACCGCCAACGACAAGTGCCTTCGGCCTGGCTAATATTTGAGAACCAATATCATTGCCCAATGGATTAGCATCATCAGAGGAACCAACCCGTGTGACCATGACGCCAGAAGTGATAGAAATCAAGAGCGCCGGGATCTGCGATACAAGTCCGTCGCCGATTGTCAGGACGGAGTAGACTTGCAGGGCTTTAGCGGCTTCCATGTTCTTCTGGAATACGCCGATGAGTAACCCGGCGACGATGTTAATGGCAGTTATGATCAATCCGGCGATGGCATCTCCCTTGACGAATTTCATGGCACCATCCATGGCGCCGTAGAGTTGGTTTTCCTGCTCTAGCTCCGTGCGTTTTTTCTTGGCTACTTCGGTATCGATGCTTCCGGCACGTAAATCAGCGTCAATACTCATCTGCTTGCCTGGCATGGCGTCTAGTGTGAAACGAGCTGCTACTTCAGAAACACGTTCCGCACCTTTCGTGATGACTAAAAACTGGACGATGAGAATGATGAGGAAGATCACGGCTCCAACGATAAAGTTTCCGGCGACGACGAAATTACCAAAGGTAAAGATAATCTCACCGGCTTCAGCGTGAAGCAGGATCATGCGTGTGGTCGTGATGTTGAGCGCGAGTCGAAAAAGTGTTGTAAAGAGCAGTACGCTTGGGAAAGTGGAGAACGCCAGAACCCTTGGGATGTAAAGGGAAAGCATCAGGAGACTGATCCCGATGGAGAGGTTGAGCGCCAGGAGCATGTCCAGGACGAATGTAGGGATCGGAACAATCATGAGACCAATGATCGCAACGACCAGAACTGCCAATACAATATCGTTATATCTTGAGAGCTTTCCTACACTTTTTTGAACTTGAGTAAACCACGTCATGACTTCGCTCCTCCCTTTTTTGGAAATAGCCACTGTTTTTGGTAACCATGGAGGCGTAATTCACGTTCCTCGATACCCAAAAAGTGAATAAGGGCATCGCGAGCAGCGGCATCGCGTCCAAGGGCCCAAAGGATACGGCTTTGTAGGAGGAAAAAGAGTTTTTCTTGTTTACCATGTAGCGGTGTGAGTTCCAACGCTTGTAGGATATCATAGGCCTCATGGATACGCTCTGTCCTAAGGCAGGCATAGGCTAAAGCTATGGCGATCTCCGAGTCATTCGGCAGACATCCCTTCATCCCCTGAAGTACCAATAATGCCTCATCGTACTTCGCATAGCGAATGTACAGGTAGCCCAATAGCAGTAAAAACTCCCGCTGAGAGTGTTCCATCCTTCATCCCTTCTCTCCCTCTTATGAGGGAAATCCCTTGAATAATTATCCTAAAAAGAATTTGCCGAGAGGCAACTCCTTTTTAGCGATTAGGAGGAGTATTATCTATGGCTGAAGATGAAGACATTTTTTCCAATTTGAAACTATCGCGGTCATCGGCGATAAGCCATCCCATGGAGCGAATCTGTTCACGTAAACGATCCGCCTCGGCGAAGTGCTTTTGTTTCTTTGCCGCAAGGCGTTGTTCTGCCAATTGTTGAATATTTGTGGGAATGGTGGTGGTATCGCTACTATCGGATGTGGTCATCGGCAGAATGAGTCCAAGGGTTTTGAAAATGATGGCATCGAATTCACGCAATGTTACTTGGGCTTCGGAGGGCGATAGGTTACAGAAGGCCGATGGAGTGATGGCCGTAAACAGTTCTCCAAGGCATTGTGGAATATTGAGATCTTCCCGAAGTGCTTTCCAGGCATTATCAAATGATGAGGATGTTTTTTTGCCAATGTCCTGTGTAAAATGCGCTGTGGCCTGTTTTGATGTGATGGCCTGCAATTGCTTTCGTGCTTTTGCGAGCTTTTGGAGTGCGCTTTCGGCCGAGGATAAACTCTGTAGGGTGAAATTAAGGGGTTGTCGATAATGACCGGCCATGAGCGCATAGCGAATGGCCGCGGGGCTATATCCCTTATCTTGAAGTTCCTGAAGTGTATGAAGATTCCCGAGGCTTTTGGACATTTTCCTGCCATCGACCATGAGGTGTGCACTGTGAAACCAGTGCTTGGAAAAACATTTTTGGGTGATGGCTGCCGATTGCGCAATCTCATTTTCGTGGTGCGGAAAGCAGAGATCGATTCCTCCTCCATGAAGGTCAAGCGTTTCGCCGAGATAGCGTATCGCCATGACA
>JAIRRP010000081.1 GCA_031255915.1 Puniceicoccales bacterium
CCTTGAAAACCATGACCTTTTGTAATACCGACTACATCCACCTTTTCGCCCTCTTGGAACAGAGAAACATCCAAAGCATCGCCTAATTGATAATCGGGGAACAGGCCCCGCATCTCACGATAGGCTATCACACGTTTTTTGGGATCACAGCCTGCTTTTTCAAGTCTACCGACGGTCGCCTTATCATTGACTTCCCCGGCCTTATTGCCCTGAAGGACCATCTGAATGGCATCATAGCCGTCCACCTCCTGCGTGCGTTTCTGCAAAACACGACAGGAACCCATCTTTACCACAGTCACAGGAACGAGATCGCCTTCGGCATCAAAAATCTGTGTCATGCCGACTTTTCTCCCTATTGCTCCGATTTCCTCTTTCATAACTCTAAGCGGCAGGTAAAATCTGCATTAGACAAGATAAATATATCCTCCATTGGTTTTTGAGACGCAATGACACGCTGTCAAGCGTTTTTCAAATTCTTTACTTCCTTTTTTCGGTTAAGCACTGATACTGATCTCTACCCCAGCCGAAAGGTTAAGTTGCTTCAATGACTCAATCGTATTCGCCGTAGGTTCGTGAATTTCCGCTAAACGCATATGCGTCTTAAGCTCGAATTGCTCCATTGATTTTTTATCCTTATGAGGCGAACGGTTGACGGAAAAACGCTCAATTTTCGTCGGTAACGGAACTGGTCCCACGACCCTCGCGCCGGAACGCTTTGACGCATCGACAATTTCTGCAATGGATTGATCCACCAAACGGTGATCAAACCCTCTTAATTTGATACAAATTTTCTGTGCCATTTTCTTTTAAGAACGAACCACTGTCCGCGTTGATGAATCGATAATTTTCTGAAGTATTGCCGAAGGAACCTGTTCAAAATGCGACGGTTCCATGGAATAGCTTGCGCGTCCCTTCGTCAATGACCTTACATCTGTCGCATAGCCGAACATCATCTCTAGAGGAACCCAAGCATCGATATTCGCCAGCAAACCTTTCATTTCCATTTTTTGAATCTGTCCACGACGACGATTCAAATCTCCCACAATATCTCCCTGATATTCTTCCGGTGTCGAAACTTCCACCTTCATGATGGGTTCAAGCAGGATAGGGGATGCTTTCTTCATGGCATCCTTGAAGGCAAAAATACCTGCCATTCTAAAAGCCATTTCAGAAGAATCCACTTCGTGAAAACTTCCATCGACGATCCTCACCTTGACATCAATTACGGGGTAACCCGCCACAACACCATTACGAGCGCCCTCCAAAATTCCTTCCTGCGAGGGCTTGATGTATTCTTTCGGAATGATACCGCCGACAATCTCATTTAGTACCTCAACGCCTGAACCCTTTTCTGCCGGCTCAAGCTTAATGACGACATGGCCATATTGCCCCCTACCACCCGATTGACGAATAAATTTTCCCTCACCATCCGCCGCCGCCGTAATCGTCTCACGATAAGCGATTTGAGGACGTCCTGCATTGGCATCCACTTTAAACTCTCTGAAGAGACGATCGCGGATAATATCCAGATGCAATTCGCCCATGCCAGCAATAATCGTCTGACCCGTCTCAGGATCTGATGTGACCTGGAAGGTCGGATCCTCCTCGGCTAGACGCTGCAAAGCCAATGACAATTTTTCCTGATCCGCTTTCGACTTCGGCTCGATCGACATGCTGATGACCGGATTGGGAAATGTAGGTGGTTCTAGCGCCTCATCGGAAGAACGATCGCAGAGGGTATCTCCTGTAATAACACCTCTCGCCCCGACAATCGCGCAAATATCGCCCGAATAAGCCACATCGATATCCTCGCGCTTATCCGCCTTCATGATCATCAAACGACTGATGCGCTCTGTATTACGAGTACGCGGATTATAAAATGACTCTCCTTTGCGAAGCTGTCCTCTGTAAACACGGCAAAATACCAATTTTCCGACATAAGAATCCGTCATTAATTTAAAGCCCAAAGCCGAAAGAGGGCCACTATCGTCCGGATTTACACTTACCTCAGAACCATCATCGCGAAAAGCCTTCATGGGCGGAAGATCCAGCGGTGACGGCAAATAATGCACGACGGCATCCAGTAGCATCTGGACGCCCTTATTTTTAAAAGAGCTGCCGGGGATGACTCCCACAAATTTCATGGCAATGGTCGCACTGCGAATCGCACGACGTATTTCATCGAAGGAAATAGAAGCTCCTTCGAGAAACTTCACCGCCAGCGCGTCATCAAAATCGGCTAGGGCCTCCAAGAGCGATTCATGGAATTGTTGCGCCGACGCCTGAAGTTCTTCCGGAATGGCGATCTCTTTATAGGCCACACCCAACGGATCTGATTCGTCATAGACATACGCCACCATCCTAACGAGATCGATTAACCCCTTGAACGTCTCGGCCGAACCAACATTGAGAAATAACGGATGCGCATTGCCTCCTAATTTTTTCCGAATATCCTCCACGGCACCCAAAAAATCGGCACCGGTACGATCCATTTTATTGATAAATGCGATCCTCGGGACATGATATTTATCCATCTGGCGCCACACCGTCTCCGATTGTGGCTGGACACCTGCCACGGCGCAGAAGACCGCTACACTGCCATCCAAAACGCGAAGCGAACGTTCCACTTCCGCTGTAAAATCGACATGACCTGGTGTATCGATCAAATTGATCTGATGGGGAATTTTTCTGAAAAGCCCCTCCTGCGTGGTCCATCCACAACTGATGGCCGCTGAAGTAATGGTAATCCCACGCTCACGTTCCTGCTCCATCCAATCGGTTACGGCCGTCCCATCATGCACCTCGCCCATCTTATGGACAACTCCCGTATAATACAAAATACGTTCGGTCGTCGTCGTCTTGCCAGCATCAATATGAGCTGCGATACCGATATTTCGAGTAAATTCAAGAGGTGTCTTTCTCGCAGGAGAATTAAGAGAAGAAATATTTTTGGGATCCATAGTGAAACCTTTTACTCCAGGAATTACCAACGCAGATGAGCAAATGCGCGATTCGCCTGTGCCATACGGTGAACTTCCGATTTCTTCTTGACGACATTACCGGTATTATTGTAGGCATCAATGATTTCCTGTCCCAGCGCATCGGCCATGTGTTTGCCCTTACGTCCATGAGCCGATTGGATCATCCAACGAAAGACCAATGCCTGTTGACGCGTAGGAGGAACTTCAACCGGGATCTGATAGGTCGCTCCGCCCACACGACGACTCCTTACCTCTAATTTAGGGCGCGCATTTTCCAAAGCCCCTAAGAGTAAACTTACCGGATCTCCTTTACCTAATTCCTCGCTCGCCCGAGCGATGGCCTTGTACACAATAGAACAAGCCACGGAACGCTTACCACGTTCCATCACCATGTTGACCAACTGACCTATGAGCGCACTTCCAAAACGCGGATCTTCAGCGATGGAACGTTTTTCTGCTCTTCTACGACGCGACATATACGCTTAAACCTTATTTTTCACTTCCTTAGGACGCTTTACACCGTACTTCGAACGGCTTCGACGACGTTTGTCAACACCGGAACAGTCTAAAGTCCCACGCACGACGTGATAACGAACACCTGGCAAATCCTTGACTCTACCGCCGCGAACTAATACCACACTGTGTTCCTGCAATTTATGCCCCTCATCGGGAATATAAGCAATGACCTCATCTCCGCCATGAGTCAGACGCACTTTTGCGACCTTACGGATGGCCGAATTCGGTTTTTTAGGGGTACGTGTCATTACCTGGACGCAAACTCCACGGCGGAACGGATTCGCCTCCAACGCTGGAGATTTCGACTTAATGACCTCCTGCACACGGGGCTTGCGGACTAACTGATTGATAGTAGGCATCTGCGACAAAATAAATTCTTCTCTTAAAGAGAAGGCACGCTAGAACTCCAACATGAGGAAGCAAGCATTTATTCCATAAAAAATCTGCGTCCACATCCATGATGCAACGCCACTGTCTTCAAAATTCATCATCAACGGATGCCAATACTCTATTTTTCCCAAACGCCATCTCAGAAGCGTATTTTCGATTGAGATTTTCCGATAGCTTAACTTTTAAATGGCGATAAGCCGTATAACCTGTCCCGGCTGGAATCAGGTGGCCCATGATGATATTTTCCTTAAATCCACGCAGGCGATCGACTTTGCCTAAAGTTGCCGCATCGACCAAAACCCGTGTTGTTTCTTGGAATGAAGCAGCGGAGATAAAGCTCTCTGTCTCTAGGGAAGCTTTTGTAATACCCTGAAGGATTGGTTCGGCTTCGCCAGCTTTTCCTCCCGCGACAATCACCTTTTCATTTTCCTCCATAAAGCGCTCGCGATCCACCTGCTCTCCCCAGAAGAAATCCGTATCTCCTGGATCCGTCACGCAGACTTTCCGCAACATGCGTGAAACAATAATCTCGATATGCTTATCATCGATAGTGACTCCCTGAGAGCGATATACTTTCTGAATTTCAGAAATGATATACTCCTGCACATGGGCAACTCCCAAAATTTGCAAAATCTCATGTGGATCCGCAGAACCTTCTGTCAAATGTTGTCCACGACTGACAAAATCTCCCTCATGAACGAGCATATGAACCTCGCGAGAAATCAAATGTTCCTCTCGATGGCCCGATTCATTGTCGGTTACCCATAGACGTTTTTTACTGCGCACAGGACCGCCAAAAGAAACAACGCCATCGATCTTTGCCATCTCCGCCGCTTCTTTGGGCCGCCTGGCCTCAAATAATTCCACAATACGCGAAAGCCCTCCTGTGATATCCTGAGTTTTTGAAGCTAAACGCGGTGTCTTAGCCAGTAAAGCGCCTGCGACAATACGATCTCCATTATAAACAATAATCTGAGCTCCTATGGGAATTGTATAGGCCGCCAGAACACGTGCCTCCTCTCCCTTTGTCGCGCTTTTCATCACCTCAAGAACTGGGTTGAGATCCTCCTTATGTTCGATCACTATCATGGCGACGCGACCGGAAATACTATCGACATCCTGTTTTACCGTAACGCCGGGGATAATATCCTGAAAACGGATGAAACCACTGTACTCCGAAAGGATCGGAATATGGTACGGATCCCACATGGCAATTACTTTCCCTTTTTCCACCTCAACACCATCCGCCACCAATAACACCGTCCCAACGGTCACGCCATAGCGCTCCAATTCATTCCCATCACCATCTTCCAAAACCACAGCTCCCATCTTGCTAAGGACGATATGAACGTCATTCTCCGATGATACAAACCGCAAATCCTTATAGCGTACAATACCCGCATGGCGCGTGCGATGTTCTGGATTTTTCAGCGCCTGATTCGCCACACCACCGATGTGAAAAGTTCGCAATGTCAATTGCGTTCCCGGTTCGCCAATGGATTGAGCGGCCACAATGCCCACCGATGCCCCCCTTTGCACCATACTACTAGTTGCCGGATCAATGCCATAGGCCTGAGCAGAAATTCTATTACGGCGAATATTCGTCAATGGAGATAAAATCTTAACACGCTCGACACCACACCGCCCAATGTGCTGAGCGATGTCCAGCGTAACCAAAGAACCGGCCATAACAATAACTTCTGAAGAATTGGCTGGATTGACAACATCTTCCGCCACACAACGCCCTACGATACGATCCGTTAGGCTAACGATCTCCTCATCTCCGTCGATAATGGCTTGCTTCCACACACCCTGGCGACCTAACTCCACTTCATCCGTAACGACGACATCCATCGCCACATCGCACAATTTACGCGTCAGATATCCTGCATCAGCTGTTTTCAGAGCCGTATCGGCCAAACCTTTACGGGCTCCATGTGTCGCAATGAAATATTCTAGTATGGATAACCCTTCTCGAAAAGAGGCCGTAATAGGACGCTCGATGATTTCACCTGAAGGCTTCGCCATCAATCCACGCATACCGCACAATTGACGTACCTGTTGACGGTTACCGCGAGCACCTGAGTCCATCATGAGGTAAACCGGATTTACCTCATCGCTGGAACAACCTTTGGCCAAAACTTTGAAAGTTTCATCCGCAATTTCATCCGTCGTATTTGTCCAAATATCAATCACTTTGCTGCGCCGCTCTCCCTCTGTCAAGACACCCTTCTTGTACTGCATTTCAACGTTTGCGACTTTCTGACGAGCGACGGAAAGTATTGCCTCTTTCGATTGAGGAATAATCATATCCTCGATGCTAATGGAAAGCCCGGCGTGGGTTGATTCCGTAAAGCCAAGACCTTTAATGGCATCCAAGATCACGACAGATTCCGCTTTACCGACGACCTTGTAGATATCCATCACCAGTTCACTCAAAGCACCCTTAGCGATCGGCTTATTGATAAAGCCAAGATCTCTTGAGAGAACACTATTAAAAATCGCCCTTCCGACGGTCGTCCGCAGTATACGCTTTGTGGCATCGCCATAACGCGTCGCCCTCCCATAATCCGGATTGGCCATATCGATCCAGTCATTCCTTCGAACAGCACCACTGGCCTCGGCCAACAGCACTTCTTCAATACTGTTCATCAACGGAAAAGATGTCTGCCCTTCCATGAGCTTAGGCGCACAGGTCAGATAATAAATTCCCAGAACAATATCTTGCGAAGGCGTCAGAATAGATTTACCACTCGACGGCGCGAAGAGATTGTGCGAGGCCAACATGAGTGTCTTGCATTCCGCCACCGCCTCCAACGAGAGTGGCACGTGAACAGCCATTTGATCGCCATCGAAATCAGCATTAAAAGCAGCGCACACCAATGGATGAAGACGAATTGCATCTCCTTCAATCAATACTGGCTCAAAGGCCTGGATGGAAAGACGATGTAATGTCGGAGCTCGATTGAGCAAAATCGGATGGCCACTCGTCACTTCTTCTAAAATATCCCATACTTCCGGTGACTGTTTCTCAATCATCTTGCGAGCACTGCGCACCGTATGGACAAAGCCCAATTCTTTCAAGCGACGAATGATGAAGGGCTCAAACAAGACCAATGCCATTTTCTTCGGAAGACCGCACTGATGCAATCTCAGCTTCGGGCCAATGACAATGACGGAACGTCCACTGTAATCGACACGCTTGCCCAACAAATTCTGCCGAAAACGTCCCTGTTTTCCCTTCAGCATCTCACTGAGCGATTTAAGCGGTCGATTCCCTGAACCCAATACCGCTCGGCCATGACGCCCATTATCAAACAGAGCATCTACTGCCTCTTGAAGCATGCGCATCTCATTGTGAATGATGACATTCGGTGTCTTGAGCTGCAGTAAACTTTTCAGACGATTATTACGATTAATAACACGGCGATAGAGGTCATTAAAATCACTCGTGGCGAAACGACCACCCTCCAGAGGAATCAATGGTCTTAAATCCGGAGGAAGAATAGGTAGTGTCTCTAAAATCATCCATTCAGGACGAGAACCTGATCTTAAAAATCCCGATACTAATTTCAGGCGTTGGGCCAATCGCTGCTTCGTCTGCTTTGATCGCGTGTGATACAACTCCTCCTGAATCTCGGACACCATCTCTTCAAGATTTTTCTCACTTAAAATATCCCTTAATGCCACAGCTCCCATCTTGGCGATGAACGCATCTTCTCCGTATTCTCCTTGAAGACGCATATACTCCTGTTCCTGCAGAAGTTGTCCTTTTTTCAGAGACGTTGTACCCGGATCGGTCACCATGTAATTCTCGAAATAGATGACACGCTCCAGATCACGACCACTCATCCCCATGAAAAGACCAAGTCGACCGGGCAGGCTTTTCAAGAACCAGATATGAGAAATAGGAATGGCTAGCTCGATATGGCCCATACGCTCTCGGCGAACACGAGAAAGTGTTACTTCCACACCGCAACGCTCGCATACGACATCTTTGTACTTAATGCGCTTATATTTACCACATGCACACTCGTAATCCCGCACGGGACCGAAAATACGTTGACAGAATAAGCCTCCCACTTCCGGTTTAAAAGTACGATAATTAATCGTCTCGGGATTCTTTATCTCTCCGTTTGACCAGGAACGGATCACATCGGGCGACGCAACCGAAATCGCCACACAATTGAAATCATCCGTCTGGCCAAAACCTAAAAATTTTCTAATATCTTCGTTGCCCATACAAAACTCGATATCTTATGAAGCAGGAAAATGTTCCTCGTTCTCCAAGCGAATATCCAAACACAAACTCTGAATTTCCTTCATCAACACGTTAAACGATTGCGGCATTCCCGCCTGCAAAGCATTATCACCCTTGACGATGGATTCGTAAATTTTCGTACGGCCTTGAATATCATCCGACTTAACGGTTAATAGTTCCTGAAGTGTGTAAGCCGCACCATAAGCTTCCAATGCCCATACTTCCATCTCTCCAAAACGCTGTCCACCAAACTGGGCTTTTCCTCCCAGAGGCTGCTGTGTAACTAAACTGTAAGGTCCTACTGCCCGTGCATGGATCTTATTTGCCACCAAATGATTGAGTTTCATCATGTAGAGCACACCCACCGTCACTTCCTGTTCAAACGGCTCTCCCGTACGCCCATCATATAACTTTACCTTCCCGGAAGGCGGTAGATTAGCTTTTTGCAAATATTCACGAATATCGGCCTCAGAAGCGCCGTCAAAAATCGGCGTAGAGATCGAAATTCCCAACTTCTGGCATGCCCAGCCGAGATGGGTTTCAAAAATTTGTCCCACATTCATACGGCTTGGCACTCCCAATGGATTGAGGATCACATCCACCGGAGTTCCATCCGGAAGAAATGGCATATCTTCTTGCTTAACGACACAGGCAACGACACCCTTATTACCATGCCGACCGGCCATTTTGTCACCCACCTGGATCTTGCGCTTCGTAGCGATGAAGACCTTAACACTTTTGATCACACCATTCTCACCAAGATTGCCCGCTTCGACAAGTGCGATCTTGCGCGTTCGATCCTGCTCCAATTCTTTAAATCGAGCACAATAGGCATCGATGATCTCCATGATGCGATTGCGCACGGGTGATGGCTCCGTATCGATGCACTCCGGACAGGCCGCTAAACGGCGCAAAAGCGTTTTGGTAATCTTACGATTCGCCGGAATTACCACTTCTTGTGTCTCACTATTACGGATATCCAAGGGAATTTTCTCTCCCAAAAGGATACTCGATAACGCTTCCGTCAAATCATTACGCAGTTTATCTTCCTGCTCGCGAAATTCCTCACTGACGCGCTTAATGTGTCGCTGCACACTCAAGGCGGAGACTTCTTTTCTCTCATCATCCGTGTAGCCCGATATCCTGACATCCATGACAACGCCATAACATCCAGGAGGGACGATGAGCGACGAATCCTTTACATCCGACGCCTTTTCTCCAAAAATAGCCCGCAATAGCTTTTCCTCTGGCGCCAATTCCGTCTCACCCTTCGGCGTAATCTTTCCGACGAGCACATCTCCCGGTTTTACTTCCAAACCAACATAAACGATACCATCGCGATCCAGTCGTTTCAAAGTTTCTTCTCCTAAATTGGGAATATCGCGCGTAATTTCCTCAGCGCCTAATTTCGTATCACGCGCCACACATTCAAACTCCTCAATGTGAATAGAAGTAAACCAATCCTCTTTCACCATTCGCCTATTGAGAATGACGGCATCTTCGAAATTATACCCATCCCAGAGCATGAAAGCGACGACAACATTGCGCCCCAAAGCGAGCTCACCCTGTTCCGTAGCGGCACCATCCGCCAAGACAGTCCCTATTTTTACGGCCTGTCCTTTCGTCACGATAGGATGCTGATTAAAACACGTAGTGGCATTTGAACGAACAAATTTACGCAACTTGTATACATGAATTTTCGAGCGAGATGATATATTTTTCACCGGATCGAAATGCTTCGGAAGCGTACCATCGGGCGACACGACGATCCTCTTGGCGTCCGCGGACGCGACAATACCATCACTCAGAGAAAGCACCATCTGGTGCGAATCTCGCGCCACTTTCGCCTCAAGACCTGTGCCAACGAATGGAGCTTGCGGCGATAGAAGAGGCACTCCCTGCCGTTGCATATTGGAACCCATCAAAGCACGAGCCGGATCATTATGCTCCAAGAACGGGATCAGGCCCGTCGCCACTGATACCACCTGTTTAGGTGATATGTCCATATAACTGACCACCTCAGGTTCAACTTCTAATATCTGATCTCCTTGCCGAACGACCACTTTCCCACATAGATAATTCTCCTCATCCAATTCCGAATGCGCCTGAGCAATCATTAAATGCTCATCACGCAAGGCATCAAGATAGGTTATCTCGTTTGTCACCACGCCATCATGTACTTCGCGATAAGGTGTTTCAATGAAACCAAATTCGTTGAGACGGGCATAAATACTCAGGGAATTGATGAGGCCGATATTAGCACCTTCCGGTGTCTCAATGGGACATATCCTTCCATAGTGCGAGAGTTGAACATCTCGTGCTTCGAGCCCAGCACGATCGCGATTTAATCCACCAGGCCCCAAAGCCGAAAGCCGCCGTTTATGCGCGATTTCCGAAAGAGGATTGATCTGATCCAAGAGTTGCGACAATTGACTACGCGCAAAAAAATCACGCAAAAGACCTATAAAAATTCTAGGATTCACTAGGCGTTGCGGCGATAGCGCATCGACCGTCTGTTCATAAAGAGAGAGTTTTTCCCGAACAACATGTTCCATACGAGCCAGACCAATACGACATTGATTGACTAAAAGTTCTCCTATCGACCGCACACGACGGTTTCCGAGGTGATCAATAATATCCAAAGAACCTTCACCCTTGCGAAGGCCGCAGAGATATTTTGTCGCCGCGACTAGATCGACGATATCGATGGTACGATTTTCCGGATCCTTCGCAAGGCCCAGGCGTTGATTCATTTTATAACGCCCCACACGACCTAGATCGTAACGGCGAGGATCATTGAAAAGGCGCTGAAACAGCGTCGTCGCACTGGCCAATGTCACCGGCTCTCCAGGCCGCAAACGCTTGTAAATTTCCCGCAATGCCTCTTCTTGATTATGTACAGCATCTCTCTCCAAGCTACGCACAATCATTCCATCATCGACAGACGCATCGAAAACTTCAATTTTCTCAACACCGGCTGCCTCGAATGCCCTTAATGTCGTCTTGGACAGAGATTCATACGCACGCGCCAATACGATACCTTCTTTGGCATCGACCACATCTTCCACCAGAAGCAAGCCCAACACTTCGGATTTTCGCATCAGTGCTGAAACCTTCTTTTCCTCGATTTTATAAAAAAGGCCCAAAACCTCACGATCGGAACCGAAACCCATCGCGCGCAACAATGTCGTGATTAAGAACTTACGACGCCGATGTCGACGATCCAGATAAACATGCATGAGATCGTTCGAATCAAATTGGACCTCAAGCCATGTTCCATGGTCCGGAATAATGCGAAAAGAATACAATACCTTTCCACTTGTGTGCGTCGTCGCCTCAAAACAAATTCCCGGCGAACGGTGCAATTGACTGACAATGACACGTTCTGCTCCGTTGATGACAAAAGAGCCACGTTCACCCATAATCGGCAACTCGCCAAAATAAACCTCTTCCTGTCGCGCATCTTCCCCTTCCCGAACCTTTAAAGTAACGTACAGGGGAATCGCATAAGTCAGCCCTTCTCGGATACAATAATCCTGCGTATATCGTGCCTCACCTAGGCGATAAGCGACATATTCTAAACGACAATTTCCATCGTAATTCTCAATGGGAAATGCCTCATGAAAAACCGCTTGCAATCCGATGAGCCGACGCTTCTCGGGCGCTACCTCCTTTTGCAAAAAATCAGAAAAAGACTGAAGTTGAATCTCGATGAAATTTGGCGGAGCGATGACTTCCTTTAGCTTTCCGAATGAAACACGATGCAACATAATGACAAAAAGATACAGCGCACTACTTCGATACAGAATTTGAAGTTTTACCTAGGACAAGAAAACCAATAAACGATCCGACCAAGCATCTTATTTGCTTGATAACATCGGACACGACCCAAAAAGACCTTAAGAGCACAATAAATGACCAAGATCCCGATTACTTCAGTTCGACTTTAGCTCCGACAGCTTCCAATTTTTTCTTTATTTCCTCTGCTTCGGCCTTAGGAATACCTTCCTTTACGGGTTTTGGAGCCGAATCCACCAAGTCCTTCGCTTCCTTCAGTCCAAGACTGGTGATGGCACGAACCTCTTTGATGACATTGATTTTATTGTCTCCGGCAGCCGTAAGTACGACGCTGAATTCCGTCTTTTCCTCCACTGCTTCTGCCGAAGCTGCCACCACTGTTGTCGCCGCAACCGCTACCGGAGCCGCAGCACTTACTCCCCACTTGGCCTCTAAATCCTTAACCAGAGACGCAATCTCCAATACAGATTGACCACTCAACCACTCGATAACCTGTTCTTTTGTAATATCTGCCATATATATTCCTCCTTGGCGTACTTTAGCGATCCCTCTTTCAAAGGATCATTTAAGAAAAAAACTCCTAAAACACGGCCGATTCAGATCGAAAAAATTCATTTCCTTTAACTCGTTTTCGCCTGTAAAACATTGAGAAACCCTTGCGGTACCGCATTCAGTACACATACCATTTGCCGAATAGGTTCCTGCAGAAGCGACATAAAACGCGCACGTAATTCATCCAATGTCGGCAATTCTGAAAGGATTTTCACCTCATCCGGACTCAAAGAATGCCCTGTCACAAAACCGCACTTAATCACCAACTTATCTTCGTGCTTCTTGCGAAACTGCAATAGGATCTTCGCCACACTCGAAGGATTGCATCCACCCGCAATCACGGCCGTAGGCCCCACTAAATCCTTTCTCAGATCAGGTAAAGTGAGCACCTCCACAGCCAAACACAGGATTTTATTTTTAACCACATGAAAAGCAGCTCCTTCCGTCCTGAGCGTCTTGCGCAATTCTCCCACTTCCTCGACATGGATACGAGAAAAGTCCGCCAAATAGAAATAGTCCGAATCTTGTAAATATGTCACCGCTTCCCGCACGAGTAAACCCTTCTCCGCCCTCATTGTGCACCGCCTTTCGATTCTATGCCCACATATTCCTGCTGATCCAGCCGAATACTTGGCGTCATGGTGGCACTCAAAGTCATATTGCGAATAAAACGCCCACGAAATGTCTCCGGGCGAGCATGGTTCACCACTTCGATGGCTGCCTTAATATTATCCGTCAAGTACTCCTTCACTAAGGAACGCTTTCCGACCACCACCGCCATGTTGGCCGTCTTATCCATCTTAAATTCCACACGACCTGCCTTCACATCGTGAATAACCGATACTAAATCATCGGCTACCGTCCCTGATTTCGGATTTGGCATGAGACCGCGGGGCCCTAAAACACGGGCAACCGTTCGCACTTGCTTCATGGCAGATGTCGTCGCTACGGCCACATCAAAGTCTACCCAACCTTCTTGCACGCGTTTGATAAGATCTTCCAGACCGGCCGTCTCCGCACCTGCCGCCAACGCCTCTTCCGGCGATTCCGTGAACGCCACCACGCGTACGGATCTACCACTTCCATGCGGTAAGCGAACCGTTCCACGAACCATTTGGTCGCTTAACTTGGGATCGATACCCAGATGCATCGAAAGCTCAACGGTTTCATCGAAACGGGCCTTCGGCATTTTCTCGAGCAGTCCAACTGCATTTTCTATAGAAAAACATTGCTGCAGATCAGTGACCTCATGCCCCTTCGCCTGACGTTTGTTGTATCGCTTCATAAAAATTTCTCCTCATTTTAAGCACTGATCTCAATGCCCATGCTACGCGCCGTTCCCTCAATCATACGAGCCGCCGCTTCTTTTGTCTCGGCGTTGAGATCTGACATCTTCAACGCAGCGATTTCCTCGATCTGCTTTCGCGTCGCTTTCCCCACCTTGTCGCGATTCGGAACACCTGAACCTTTTTGAACCCCGACGATCTTTTTCAGCAACACGGATGCCGGTGGCGATTTTAATTCAAAGGAAAAGGAACGATCGGCATAAACCGAAATCACAGCCGGAATAATCATGCCGGCCTGATCTTTCGTCCGAGCATTAAATTCCTTGCAGAAAGCCATGATATTCACACCCGCTGCGCCCAAAGCCGGCCCCACAGGAGGAGCCGGATTCGCCGCTCCCGCCGGCAGTTGCAATTTAATTTTATGGATGACTTTCTTTGCCATGATTTTTTAAATGAGTTACTCGTCGACTGGACCTACCTGTCCGAACTCTGCTTCAATTGGCGTTGAACGACCAAATAGCAATACCGAAATTGTCAACTTGCCTTGTTCATTATTAATCGCTTCTATCTGTCCCACAGAACTCGCAAAGGGGCCATCGTTAATCTTCACCTTATCACCGATCTCGAAAGAAGATTTCGGCAAAGGATTATCCTCGGATGCCTTCATCTGTCCTTGAATGCGCTCGACTTCACAAGATTCCAGAGGAACCGGATTTTCACCACTGACAAACCCCATGACACCCCGTGTCCGGCGAATCAATTGCCACGGTTCCTGTAAAATCTGGCCCTCATCGTCATAAAGCTGAGCATGGACAAAGACATAGCCCGGATAAAGCTTCTTATGCCGATGCAGTCTTTTCCCATTTTTGATCTCCACAACTCTTTCCATTGGCACCAATACTTCCCGAATCAAGTGACAATTGCCCGCTGTTTCCATGATGTGATCCAGCCATAGTTTCACCTTACTTTCTTGATTGGATAACACCTGCAATGCGTACCATTGGGGCTCATTTGTCACTAGATGTGTCATGGTTTAACTCCCCCAACGGCCCCTCACCCATGCACTCAAAAAATCGACCATTTCGTACAATGCAAAATCCGAAATGCTGACGAATGTTCCTAAGATCAACATACCGACAAGTACGACGACGATCGACTGCGACAGTTCTTTTCTATCCGGCCATGAAGCTTTTCGGAGTTCCGTTATCGTCTCTCCGAAAAAAATACGTACTTTTCTCAACCACTTCACAAAATTTATCACTCCTTCTACCGATTACCCGCCAAAATCTGGCAGGAGAAGAGGGACTCGAACCCCCAACTTACGGTTTTGGAGACCGTTGCTCTACCAATTGAACTATTCTCCTAGACACAGAGAAAAGAGACTTAAGAATCTCCTTATCCCACTGTCAATAAAATCTTAGACAAGAATCTCCGTAATGCGACCTGCACCGATGGTACGACCGCCTTCCCGAAAAGCAAAACGCTGACCTTTTTCCATCGCGATCTTCTTCTGTAGCTCTATTTCGACCCCAAGATTATCACCCGGCATAACCATCTCCGTCCCCGAGGGGAGGTGCACCACACCGGTGACATCGGCGGTCCCAAAGAAGAATTGCGGCCGATAACCATTGAAGAACGATGTATGACGTCCCCCTTCCTCCTTCGTCAGGACATAAATCTCGGCTTTTGCCTTATAATGGGGCGTAATGGTTCCCGGTTTAGCCAATACATGGCCGCGCTCAACATCTTTCTTATCGATGCCGCGCAGTAAAATACCGACATTATCACCGGCACGTCCCTCATCGAGCAACTTGCGAAACATCTCAATGCCGGTACAGGTGGTCTTACGCGTATCGCCAAGACCGACAATCTCCACCTCTTCGCCGACCTTGATAACCCCACGCTCGATGCGTCCAGTCACAACCGTTCCGCGACCGGTAATGGAAAAAACATCTTCGACCGACATCAAAAATGGCTTATCAACATCGCGCTTCGGCTCCTCAATTTCCTTATCTAGCGCTTTTAGCAGCCGATTGATCGCCTCAATGCCCTCATTACGTCCCTCCAGAGCGGCCAATGCCGAACCACGGATAATGACGATTTTGTCCCCATCATATTCGTACTTCTTCAGTAATTCACGTATTTCCAACTCTACCAGATCGAGCAACTCGGGATCATCCAAGAGATCCACCTTATTGAGGAATACGACGAGATTGGGAATGCCCACCTGACGCGCCAACAGGATATGTTCGCGGGTCTGGGGCATCGGACCATCGGCCGCACTGACGACGAGGATGGCACCATCCATCTGGGCCGCACCGGTGATCATGTTCTTTACGAAATCCGCATGCCCCGGACAATCCACATGGGCATAGTGACGCTCCTCGCTCTCGTATTCCACATGGGAAACGGCAATGGTGACCGTCTTGGAAGCATCGCGAATCGTCCCACCTTTTGTCACATCCGCATAGGACTTAAATTCCGCCAATCCCCTATCCGATTGGACCTTGAGCAGAGCTGTCGTCAACGTCGACTTGCCATGGTCGACGTGACCAATTGTGCCGA
>JAIRRP010000029.1 GCA_031255915.1 Puniceicoccales bacterium
GGTCATCCGCTTAAAGTCATGGCAACAGAAGGCACAGAACCGGATTGCAAGCGGGCACTGGAATGGGTCGCATCCCTGGATGCCACTTATGTTCTCGTTGACAAAGCCTATGATTCCGATGACATCATTCTTTCCCTTTCTTCTCGCGGCACTGTCCCTATCATCCCGCCGAAGATCAACAGAAAATTTCAACGCCCCTACGATAAAAATGTCTATAAAAAGCGTCCTGTCATTGAAAAATTTTTCCTTAAAATGAAAGAATGGCGTTCCATTTCCACTCGATACTTTAAAAAGATTCACTCCTTTGTTTCTGCATTCCACATCCGCTTTATCTCTCTTTTCGCTGCTTGGTTTTGACGATATCCTCTAGGCTATTCCTTCGAACAAGCTCTCTCAGCGGCCTTACTTCTTTGGATCCGGAATACATCCTCAAGGGGTTGACTTCCCTTTTAGTCAGTTAGAGAGGAATATTCCCAGCCATTGGGTGTTCGGTCTGCCGCCTTTGCGGTAAGAGAGAAATGCAAAGCGGGAGCTTTCATTTTTCCTTCCCGCGGCCTGCGTAGCGGGCCAGAGCCCGAAGGGCTCAAAGGCGGCAGACCCGCCCGGAAGAACCGAGACGGTGGTCAAAAATATCCAAGTCGCAGAGAATTTCCGATATCGGCATGAATTGATGGCGATTCGGACAATTCTGATCGGCTCCTTTCGGGAAATTTTCGAATAATCGCATTCTTCGCAGACTTCCTATCGGTGGGTCGACGGAGCTACTTGTCTTGCGGACAGATGCCTTAAAGGATGTCGTCAAATAAAAAGTTGACAAAGGGAAAAAGAGAGGGAAGAAAGAAGGAAAGGAAAAAAGGACATATAGGAGGCTTGTTTCTACATTTCACACCCGCTCCATCTCTCTTTTTGTTGCTTGATTTTGATGACACCCTCTAGGAATAGTACCGGAGGATGCGATCGATGAGCTGAGTTGTGCTGTGGCCCTTGAGGAAAGGGATAAAACAGATTTTACACCCGATATGCTCTAGAGCGGAACGTTCTTCAGGATGAAGCGTCTCGAGTGTGTAATCGCCAGATTTTACATAGACGTCAGGATGGAATAGTTCTATCTCTCGAGCGAGATTCGTCCCGTGAAAATTGAAAATTCCAGAAACACAGCCCAAAGCGCCGAGCAGAGATGCTCTTTCCTCTAAATTCTGAATGGGTCGTTTGGGGCCTTTCAATTGCCGAATACTGTCATCGTCATTGATTGCCACCCAAAGTTGATCTCCCAGATTAGCCGCTTCTTGTAGTGCTTGGACATGACCCGGATGAAGTAAGTCGAAACACCCATTGGTGAGGACTATTTTTTGGTTGGAAAATTTACAGCGAAGCGTCACCGCCTCAGCTAGACGGTGATATTTATCATTAAATGGTTCCATAGGATGGAACAGGATTAGAGATAAATTTAGGGGAAGGGATGTGTAATGGACGATCTAGGGAATTCTTCATGCGGTCTAGTATGCCATTGATAAAGCCTTTGCTCTCGGGAGAAGAGAGGGTTTTCCCTATTTCGATGGCTTCATCGATGATCACGATGGGCGGCACTGTTCCATCGAAAAAAAGTTCATAAACGGCTACTCGAAGAATGCAGAGATCGACCATGGCGATGCGGGAAAGTTTCCAGTGCTGGATGTAGGGCTCGATGCGCTCATCGATGGACAGGAGGTGTTCTAAAATGCTCTGTATAAGCGTCTGGGCGAAAGAGAAATTTTCCGCATCATAGAAGAGCATTCGACAAAAGCCGGAAAAAAGCTCGGAAGAAAATGCCTCTTCGTTTCTCTGGACACACATGTAGAGAAATTGGACGGCTGCTATCCGATTTTGACGACGGAAAGAACGCCCCAGTTCATGATGTTCGGAATGCATAGAACGCTTGAGATGAGTATAAAGTACATGAATTCTTTTCAAAGGTCAATGGCTAAGGAAAGGGCTAGAGGGATGATGTTTCATTTGTTCCATGAGCGTTCTGTGACTGCCATTTCGGAATGTGCCCATCGCCGTCAATATGGCATTATGGGTATTTCTGTTAACGAGGGTGGCTTCTCTTCAAGGGTATGAAGGCATCCTATAAGATTGACCTCACTCTTTTTTTTAGGAAAATATACTCTCTTACTTAAGGAGGAGGGGAGTAAGATGAATGATTTAAGGATCGGAAACACGATGGTTTTAGCGGCGGCCTTAGGCATTAAAGAAAATGTTGTGAGTTCTCAAGCAGGCTCTTCGGCGCTCTCTCATTCGATGTCATCAAGTGCTCTTCATGATTTGCAAGATACGCTGACGGACAGAGTTGATGAGAAGCTCTCATCATTAAAAAAATCCATCGGAGCCATAGTTGAAGGTCCTGAAAAAGGCATCTCTATTTTAAATGTTCTTCGCCAATCAAAAGCACCTGTGATGATGCTTTTAGATGAGCTAAGGAATATGCCCAACTCAAATACAAACCCTATATCCTTTCTTAAGGAGCAGGGATTTCCTGAGAATCTTTTAGAAAAATTGGGTCTTCATGAGGGCATGTCGAAGAGCGAATGTCAGGAGATTTTGGGCCAACATTTCCAGGAGATATTAAGGGGAGTAGGAGTTAGTTCGGGCGTACGGAATCTCTGTAAGTTAGCCATACGTGGAGAAGATTATTACCGCAACCTCTCTTCGAAACTTAAGGTAGCTTCCACCATTACGGGTGGGGTAGCGAATATCATCACTAAACCAATTTTTTGGATAGCTCGTGGTGTGGCGAAGGCCAGTGGGAAAGATGCCGGCCAGTGGTCGGAGGAAAATATTATGAAATCCGTAGCGACCGTGACAAGTTTCGTGGTCACCACCTGTGTTTCACTTTGCCCACCCCTAGCCATAGCGGCCGGTGTAATGTTCGGGGTATTTTTACTTTCCAAAGGCGTAAGTGCCTTGCTGGAATTGATCAATGAGGCCTTTGTTAAGACGTGTTTGGAAGGGAAAGAGGATGCATGGGACCGATTTTTTTTCAATTTGTTTCGAAAAATTGCAGAGACGGTGGGCGATGTGATGCCATCTGCCATGGTAATAGCAGGTATCGGTATTTCGGGAGAGGCAGGGCAGGTCTTAAGGGCAGCAGGGCAGGGAGGTTCTGCCAGAATGCCTGAAGGTGGGGCCACTTTAGGAAGTCCTGCCGTTCCTATGGATACGATGCCTCCGGATGTTCCGAGATCACTTGCTGTCGAATAAGGCCCTTGGTGGAGCCGATCGGGATCGAACCGACGACCTCGTCATTGCGAACGACGCGCTCTACCAACTAAGCTACGGCCCCAAAAAGAAGTCACCCATGCTGAAAATCACCTCCAGGAAGTCAATCGATAATTTCTTTATGGAGCATGATGTCCCTCAGTGAGGATTTTTGTTGCGTCAGGGAAATTTGAGTGGGGATTGGTTCGGGAGGATTCGGTCTGCCGCCTTTAAAGCCCTTCGGGCTTTTATCCGCTATTGCGGATCGCATCGAGGGAAAAATGAAAATTTTCATTTTTCCTCGGTGCAAAGGCGGCAGACCCGCCGGTCCATCAAAGACGGTGCTTTGAATAGGGGTTGGCTTTTGAGATTTAGCAGTTGCCAATGTGCTTGCCGCCTTTGAGCCCTTCGGGCTCTGGCCCGCTATGCGGGCCGCGGTTAAGAAAAATGCAAAGCGGGAGCTTTCATTTTTCTTAGCCGCAAAGGCGGCAAGGCGAATTGCCCATGACAATGGCTCGCCTCATGGAAGTACCAAGATGGCGAAATAGATGCGAGGGACAGAAAATCTTTAGGAGAAGGATAATGGTCCCTCATGAGTTTGATTTCATGAAAATGGATATCTAATCTATGAGGAGGAGTTGAGCATGAACAGTGGAGTAGATATAGGCCATAAAAGGGCGTTGCCATTGCTGTTCCATAGCCTGACGATAGCAATTCAATTGCCCACGGTAATGAGTTTTTAAATCCTCCGAGGAACATGGATCTGTTTTCCAATCCACAATGCTGGATTGGATTCCAATAGCTAGTAGGTCGATGACGCCTTCCAGGCAATTTTTTTCTGAGTGGCTCCATAAGAAGGGATATTCTGTCCAAATCATGTCGTGGTGGATTTGTAATTGTGCAGCCAGATCACTGTGGAGGAACCTCTCCCACTCGTCGAGGGCTTTGTCCCTATCAGGAGATGACGGAAGAGATGCTTGGAAGGCAGAATTCCAATGGGATTTACCTTTTACCCAAGGTATGTGTGCCATCGTCTGATGCCACCAATTGCCATAATTTATGGCGAAAGATAACGATGTTTCATGGAGATGATGATCGGTCGGGTTAAAAATTTTCCACTCGCTGGCCGTGTGATGTTCGAGGATGTACGGTTCTTGAGGAAGCTCGGGAGGCTGTCCGTGAGGATCAATGGCGGTGGTACTTGGCGAAAATGGAGCGATTTTTTTGTGGGATAGGAAAATCGTGTTGTTAGAACTATCAGATATCTGGTCGTCTATTTTGGAGGGGTTCCATTCAGGAAGGTCATCCCAAGGACTGGAGGAAGATGAGGAGAAAATTTCCCCAATACTCCCTGAATGTTTTTGGAAAAGGGATCCATCTCGCAGAAGGATCAGTTGCTCTTTGGCTCTCGTTAGGGCCACATAGAAGAGGCGTTCTTCGTTCTGGATTTGCTTGCGCTTGATTTCGTCCTCAAATTCGGACATGTGGTACTTGTTGAAGACGATACGAGGTCCCTGTTGAGTTGAAATGCATTTGGGATAGGGAAGTGTTGGTTCTCGTCTTTCGCGATATAGGAAGGGAATGATCACGATGGGCCACTCGAGACCTTTGGACTTATGGAAGGAGAGGAATTGCAGTGCCTCGGGATTTATGGCATCTTCGGAACGTTCTTCATGGAGCTGTGAAATGAGTTTTTGAAGCCATGTGTCGAGGGCCATGCGGTGATAGGTGGCATCTTGAGCCAGGTCACGAAATGCTTCATATTCGGAATCAAAACCTTGTCCAAAAATCGCCTCAAGGCGCGCCATTACTTCGTAACGCTGTAGTACATATTCCAGGAACTCCATTGGGCTGTAACCGAGAACCTCTGTGTAGTCTTTTCGAAAACCTTCGCCTATTTCCCGAATTTCGGGATCTTCCCTATGAAGTGCGAAGTGCTGGGCAATGCGTGTATCAGAGATGCCGAATAGCTCTCGGAGGATGCCGGTGATTTCGAAATCATTTCGTGGTTCCAGAATGGCGATCATGAGGGCCGTTACCCAGGCGTAAAAAGGAGAGTCTCGATGGAGATGTTTTTGGGAATGTAGCTGACAGGTGGGAGTTCCAGGAAGTGACAGAAATGCCTGGGTTAATTCCTGAAGCCATTTATTCCTGGGACATAGAAAGGCGATGTCAGACCACCGGCGGGCGCCGAAGTCGGATGGCTGTCGATATTGAAAAGTTTTAGCTATCATCTTGGCCTCTTCAAGGGCAGCGTCCGCATCTTTGAATGGGCAATCTTTACCCGATGAGATGATCCATTGATGGATAGTTCCCTGAATGGCATTCGGTTTAGCCTGTAATGGGACGAAGGGTACTTGTCCTTCCGTACCGGTTAAAATATTTTTAAAGTGCCTATTGATGAAATCCACTAGGGATTTTGGACACCGCATGGTAACGGAGAAATGGAGCTCATTCGCTTTGCCTTTATCGAGGAAGTGCCGGTGTAGTTCGCGATAATATGGTAGTGCTGCGCGTTCGCAGTAAATGGATTGCTGGGGATCGCCGACCATGCAGAAGTAGCCCGGTTCTGGAAGTTCCCATGGACATCTTCGCGAGCTGGCGAGGGACAGTAGCCATTCGAACTGGTATTGATCCGTATCCTGCGCCTCGTCCAGAAGCACGCGATAGGTGGGGATGGCTTTGGCGATATTTTCTTCTCCCATACATCGATGTGCCAGGAATATGAGATCTTCATAAAAAAGCTGTCCTTCTCGGATCCTGTACCGTAGGTAGCGCTCTTGGATATCTGCAAAATAGGTTCGAACTGCTTGGTCCGACCATTGCCAATATTTTTGCATCTCCGGCAAAAGAACCGCAAGAAAATTCTGGTTGGTTGTTTCTATTTCAGGAAAAGGCTCCTCTTGCTCTGGGTTGAGCCAATTTTGGAGCCGCTTTTGGAATTGCAGAATACAACCTGCGTTGCCTTTAGCCTTGAAGGAGAGCGCGCTGTCGAGGTTTAAAATGGGCGGAGCTGGGAATGGTCTTTTCGAAGAGGCTTTATCGGAATTTTTTTGTAGCCAGAGGGCATATTCCCTAAAATAAGGCGAGCAGGGGACCAATGGTAGCAGCTCGGACAAGTAGTAGTGAGAACGGAGTCCTTGAAAAACTTCTGGAGGGATGTGATCGAAGAGATCATGGGTTTCATGTAGGAAACTATGCCACAATTTTCTGGGTTCTGGGTTAACCTTAAAACGAGGAGAAAGACCCAGAGATATCCCATAGGAATGGAGAAATTTATCGGCTAGGCTATGGATCGTTCCAAAAAAAATGGAGGGCAATCGCTCGAACATTTTGAGTGCAATTGCGGGCGCATCTTCACAGAGTAATTTTTTAACGCGCTGCTCTAGTTCTTGTGCAGCTTTTTCGGTATAAGTGACGACGAAAAGGGAAAAATCTTCATTGAAATTATGGGGCAAATTGTCTTTGGGAAACGACCGAAGCCACTCGACAACACGGGAGGCAATCGCTGTCGTTTTGCCGACGCCCGCGGGAGCGATGATGGAAAAATTGCGGTCGAGTTCGTGGATGAAACGAAGGCGCTCAGGCTCATCGATGAGACTTAATTGCATAATATTGTGTCCACTGGTCGATGACGCTTAGGGCATAGGAACTAGCGGTTTCGGATCTCAGGATTTGATGGGATAATCGAACGTTGTGTGCCCTTCTTGTGTCCAACAATTGATATTCTTTGGGAGTAAAGTCACCCTCAGGGCCGATAAAAAGAGTCATAGAGGAAATTTTCTGTTGTGAGGCAATCGTTTCCAGTTTATGCCAGAGCGCTTGAGCGTCTTCCTCAAGGCTGCCGACGAGCAAGACATCGGATAGAGATTGTGTGAGATATTTTTCTAGGTTCTGCGGTGACGAGATTTTTGGTAAAAATGCCTGATAGGATTGTTTGCAAGCGCCGATGGTAATTTCTCTCCAGCGCTCCATTTTTTGTAAGACCTGGCTCTGGGGGATTTTAAGTTCGCTGCGTTCGGCCACTATGGGTATGATTTGGTTCACGCCGATGGCAGTCGCTTCGCGAAATAACCACTCCATGGCGTTTTTTTTGAGGAGTCCTTGGGCTAGGGTGATTTTGAGCGGTGTAGGAGGAATATGGAGATGCTCTTCGATACGTACGTGTGCCTGAGGCCCGTGGGATTCCAGATGAGTAATAGCAATATGGCCATTCCCGTCGAGCAGATGAATTTCGGAACCTATCTTGGCCCTGAGTACATGAAGTAAATGGTGTGCCTCGGGATCAGGTAAGGGATAGCTCTGCCCGACCCGAAGCTGTGATGCCTGGGAAAAAAAACATCGAAAGGGGGAGGTCATGGTGTGGGTTGTGGTGAGGAAGAGAATTTCATGCTCGTCGGACGTTTGTTTTATGGCTTTTAGAATTTTTAGATTCGCTGATTTATATGGGTCATAGGGGGAAATGAAAGTCTTTATTTTTCCATAGTGGAGGTGGTGAAATTTTGGTCACCGTCTCCGTTCGACCGGCGGGTTTGCCGCCTTTGAGCTCTTCGGGCTCTTGCCCGCTGCGCGGGCCGCGGCTAGGAAAAATGCAAAGCGGGAGCTTTCATTTTTCCTAGCCGCAAAGGCGGAAAACCGAACGGCCCATGGCAACAATTCGTCCCATGGAAATATCCAGGTGTTGGGGTATGCAAAGGGCACGAGATAGTTTAGGAGGAACGGGGAATGATCCACGCCACGTCCTGCGATGATACCCAGCCGGAGCGATGGCGATCCATGGTCATGACGTAGAAAAAGTCATCGTGGCGTTTTTGTGGATAGACGTATTCTCCCTGTTGTATTGGCTGAAGGGTAGGACTCTTGGCCGTGGGGGCGACGCGCATGGAGATATCTTTTATGATGATGGCCTGCTGGCTTTTTTGGTGATGGTAATAAATTCCAGGAATGACGGATGATAATAGGAGTACGTTTAACGCCCAAAGCGTATTACGGAATGTTTTCTGAGGAATTGTCGCAACTTTAGGATAAGCCATGAGGACGAGTGTCAGCCAGATGGCGATGCAGAGCGAGTACGACCAAGAGGTGCTCGAGAAATGCAGTACCGTGTTTTCGAGACGCGATGGTTTAGGATGAGAGGGTAAATGGCTTTCGAGCCAATCCCGTTGTGCTTGCTGAAGAGAGACATTTCGTGGATCCATTAATTTCGCCCGTTCAATGTTTAGAAGTGCTGGCCCCACTTGACCTTGCATTTCGTAACAGCGGGCCAATTGTGCCGCTGTCGCCGCTGAAAATTCTCCCCGTTGGGCCTCTTGATAGTACGAGATGGCTCGTTCTATGTTGCCCTCTTGAAAAGCAGCATTTCCGAGAAAGAATGAATTTTCCTGGGCATTGACGGAGAGGGTGGATCCGATGAGCAGTAACGCATATTGAAATTTCATAAAACTTTTGGGGTTTGCGATGAGTGGCGACGGAAGAGTTCTTGAAGCTGCAGAAAGTCCTTTTGAAATATGTCCAAGGAGATAGAGGAAGAGCTGAAATGCTGAAGTTCCAGGTGTTGGCAAATCTGGTGTATGATTTTTATATCTTCCGGTCTTTGGAATTTTTCCGCACAGGCCTGTTGAATTTCTCCATAGGTCATCGATTGGCTATCGAGAATTTTACAGTAGGAAAGAAAAGCGTGGAGTGTTTCTTGTAGGGCGCTAGAGGCAACGTCGATCTGTTTCTCATCTATTGCCTTTTGTGTCCGTTGCAGGCATTGCGATAGGTATCGACGGTGGCGTTTAGGATCTTCCCGTGGGAATATCCTCGACTTTCGCCACATCGCAAGTCGCCAAAGGATCCATAGAAGATAAAAAGCAAGTGGTAAAAGTTGCCAAACCCAAAAGGATTTCCGGAGATAAAGTGGTGTCAGATTCTTGAAATGGGTGGTGTCATGGAGATAGAAGAAATGATCTTGAGGTATGTTTTTATCACTGTTTTTGTGATCATTTTGATTCTGGGAGGAAAATTTTGTTACTTTTTCGGTAGAAGTCGCAGGAGAAGCGACTTGCTGTGTGCGGGAAACTAGGACAGGTTCCTTTAGTGCATGCTGAAGAGTCTGGTAAGTTTCCCGCTGTGGGTCGAAATAACTCATGGTCACACTAGGAGCCGAGAGTGTTCCCGTCTTGAGTGGAATGATCACGTAGTCAAAGGTCTTTGCTCCGCCATATTGCAGTGGATCCGATGGCCGGAAATCGCATTTGGGTGGATAGATTCGCCATTCATCGGGATTGTAAAGAAGTTCTGGAGGTGACATGCGCTCCCAATTACCTTCGCCTTCAAGTTCGATTTTTAGCGTTAAGGGCTCTTCTAGAAGTGTTTGACCATCGGAGATATGAATTTTTGTGATGGCGAAATCTCCTATACCTCCGCAGAAAGAGGAGGGTTGAGGAAGCGGAAGACTTAAAACTTGGATAGAAGATTTTTGAGAGAGAAGTTGCTCTTTTCTGTCGTTGGAAAAAAAAGAGAACCATCCCGTATCCATTGGTTCTTCGATGGCTACCTCCAAAGCATATTGAAGAGACAATTCTCCGGATTTGATGGCTGAAATCGTCGTATCCCAGCAGTAGATGACATCGTTATCATGGATCCTCGAAGACGCAACTTTGTATGGCTTGAAGAAAGGTCCATTGATCCAGGTCTTTTCTAAAAGGACAGGGTAAGGCTGCAAAAGACTGCAGGAATGGGACGTTGGAACCCTTAATTCTATTTTAATCGGGACAACTTGTCCAATATAAAAGGGTTTCTCAAGTGGTAGAATGACCGAAAGTTTAACCGTAGAGCTCTCAGAGCTTTTATGATTATTGTAATACTCCTGGGCTTCTTCATTTTCTAGAACTTGTAATGTTGTGGCTGGTATTTCGTAATTTTGTCCCTGGATGGAAATGGGTTGAGATGGTACTGTGAAAGAACCTGTATGGCTGGCTTGAACGCGAAATGTCCTGATGAGTTGTGTCGATTGACGTCCATTAATGGACTGCATGGAATGTATATCTTGCGAGGATGAGAACTGAAGACCATCGATTTGTGGCGGTTGGTAAGGGATTTTCGAGATGTTGCCGAAAATTTCTACCACATATTGCGTACTTTCTCCGAGAAGGATTTGTGGGGGGCGGAAAAAAGCGGATATCTGAATATCGGAGGCAAAGGAGCTGGAAAGCCCTAGCATTAGACAATAAAAGAGCCGAATAAGGAGATTCATATGTGTTGGAGTAGATACTACCATGGTTGTAAAGCGTCATGGGGTGAAGGTGAACCATAAATGAAGGGTAGCTTCTTTTCACGTCCAGCTTCAGAGTCTAAAAGGGCTTTTGCCTCCAAAGACGTCATTTTACCATCTGGGTTGCTGGCAGGAGCCTCCGTTGTGGGTCTTGCCATCGAGTGAATAGAGGGTGAAGCTCCTTGGTTTTGCTCTTCCTCTAAAGGAGATGAGTGCTCTTTGGGTGCATTAATGCCATGGGTCGGCTCTGTTTCTTTTGAAGAAGATTCTTGGGAGGGTGTCCTTTGGGGTGAGCGGTTCCTATTCGCTGAACTTTGCACGGATCCTTTACCGCTTTGGCCATCGGAAGAATTTTTACCTTCCTTTTCTGAAGGACTGGCAGTGGATGGATGCTCTTGGGCATTTTTTGGGTCTTCGCCTCGAGAAGGTGCTGAATCTTTAGATGGCTGAGAACCTTGCTGTGGTGGGCGAGATTCGGAATCTTTTTGAGAACTAGGATCTTGCGATTTTTGAGGAGAATGATCTTTTTCAGGAGAATTTTGGGTAGAGTTCTTACTGCCTTGTTCTCCTGAAGAAGCTTTATTTTCCTGCTCCGGAGGAACATTTGCCGAGTTGGATTCTTTGTCTTTCCCTAAGTCCTTGCCTTGAGGAGAAGTTGGATCATTGGATTCTTTTTGGTCTTGTTGCGACTGATCTTGTTTGGAATCCGAGGATTTGGGTTTTTCCGATGGGTCGGAAGTTGGGTGAGAAGAGGATGGCGATGGGTCATTTTTTTTATCCTCTTGAGAGGGGTTATCCTGTGGTGATTTTTCCTCATCAGAGTTGCTTTTTCCCGGATTTTGTGGCTCAGGATTGTCCTCCCCTTGAGAGGAGGGAGAGTTGTTGGAATTCTGAGAATTGTCGGAATTTGATTGTTGCCCATCAGATGGGGATTGCTGAGGGGAATTATGGGGGCTATTTTTTTCTTGCTGTTGGCGCTTGCGCAGGAGTTCGTCCAGGCATTGTTGAACACAACGGCGATTATTTTCCGCTTCGGCGTAATCTTTTGATAACTCTAGGGCATTGTCATATTGAAGGATGCTCTTTTCCCAAAGTTTTTGGATGGTTTCCATTTCTTTTTCTGGGATCTGCTTCCCCTGCTCGAAATAAGCATTTCCTAGGTTGAAGAAAATTTTATCCTTAATATCCAATTCAGAGGTTGTCAGAGCCTTTTCGAGATTTTCGACCGCTTGAGGAAAATTTTCCTGTGCTAAATAAGTTGTCCCGAGATTGTAGAGGAGCTTTGAATCCTGTGGATGCTTGAGAACTTTTTTCTCATAGTAGGCTTGCGCTTGGTCATACTGCTGTTTTGCGAAAAACTGCTCTCCTTTGCTTGGGATGGCGAAGGATTCAGGAATGCCACCATGAAATTCAAAGGCCATAAGGCCGTAAATCAGGCATGATAGATGGCGTCGTCTTGGTCGTCGATAGGTAGAAAGAAGTGCTTCGATAAACCAGCAACCAATCGCCAACAACAGGAAATAAGGGAAACGCTCTGTGAAGACTTTTTCGCGATACACCTCTTGTTTCTTAACAGGAAAGCGTTCCTGAATTTCTTCAAATAGTTGTTGAAGTTCTTGCATGGAAAGGTGGATATAGCGCCCTTGAGTGATTTCTGCTATTTTTTGAAGTGTGGATTCATCGAGCTTCGTAATGACGTTTTTACCGGCAGCATCTTGGAGGTAATGGATGGTATGATTTTCTCCCTGTAGTGGAATCATGCCTCCTTCAAGAGAGCCGACACCGATAGTAAAGATATGTATCCCGTTTTTAGCGGCAGCTTCAGCGGCATCTATGGCGTCTTTTTTTAATTCTTCACCATCAGAAAAGAGCAGGACAATACGTTCATTACGTGTCTTTTCCAGTGCTTTTTCCGCGGCTTGAATGGCGGAAGCAATGGCAGTTCCCTGCTGAGGAATTGTGTGGATGTCAAAAGCCTCAAGGCTTTGCAGGAAGGCTCGATAATCGAGTGTCATGGGGCACTGAATAAAGGAATCGTAGGCGAAGGCAATCAATCCTATGCGATGCCCATGGAGTTGTTGTACGAAATCCTGGATAGCTATTTTTGTACGTTCGAGTCGATTAGGTTTGATATCTTCGGCCAACATACTTTGTGAGACGTCGACGGCAAAGAGGACATCCACCCCTTGCGAATGATACTCCTTCCAAGTGTATCCCCATCGGGGTCTTGCCAGTGCTATAGCAAGGGATAATATCCCTAAAAGACATAGGAAATACTTTATGTTTTGACGATGAGAATTGGCGTTGACAACGGAGGCTCTCCAGGCCCTGTCGGTGACGAGTTTTCTCTGCCGAGCGTGTTGTTTCTTTTCGCTGTAGAGGAAAAATGCGATGAGTCCGCTGCACGACGCAAGGCCAATCCATAACCAAAAAGAATAGAGAAGATTCATGGCAATACCCTCCATAGTGTATAACGAAGGAAGAGTTCTAGCAGTAAAAATCCACAGGCGATGAGGACAAATATAGGAAAATACTCGCTTGTTTCCACAAAAGCTTGAAGTTGAATCTCCGTCTTTTCAAGCTCATTGATCGTTTGATAGATTGCGCTCAGTTCTCGACGATCATGGGCATGAAAGAATGCCCCTTGCGTTGTCTCGGCTACTTTTTGAAGTGTGGTAGTGTCTAGCGAAAGATCTGCTTGAATGACTTGTGCTTCTCCAAAGCGATTCACAAGAGGTTTACCACTATCATCGATGGCTAAAATAGGAACGATGCCTTCTTTCCCGATTCCGATGCTGTAAATTTTAATCCCGTATTGGGCAGCGGCCTCAGCAGCGATTTCAGGAGCCACCTTACCGCAGTTGTTGATGCCATCGGTTAGTAGGATGAGAATTTTCGACTTTGCCTCCATATTTCGTAGGCGATTGCATCCGGCAAGGATGGCGGAACCAATGGCGGTCCCATCAGGGATAGTTCCAACGGTCAATCGATCGAGGTTTTGAATCAGCCACTCATGGTTAAATGTGACAGGACTCACGACATAGGATTCTCCGGCAAACCCAATGAGACCGATACGGTCGTGTGGTCGTTTTTCGATGAATTCTATCGTGAGCTTTTTTGCGACGTCCAAGCGCGTGACAAGTGGCTTCGATTGTTCCCAAAAATCAAGAGCCATCATCGACGATGAGAGGTCTAGCGCGATGACGATGTCAACGGCGTCCTTATGGGCTTCATGAGTTTTTTCCACATGCTGGGGTCTGGCCAGGCCGAAGATGAGAAGAGCTAAGCCCAATGATCTGAGGAGATGCAATATATTTTTATGCGAAGAATGATTTTGAGAGTTAAGGTTGCGAATGGCCCATAGATGAGAAAATCGAAAAGTAGGACAGCGATGTCGGCGAATGACCCCATAGAGAAGTGGTAGCAGCAACCACAGCAGGAGCCATAATGGTGAAGATAATCGAAAACTGGAACTAGTCATGAGTAATGGAGGTGCTTAGATTCTCAGAATTTGGTCCGGCTGTGGAAGCCATTTGCGCCTCTCTCTTTTGACGCCGTCGTAGGCGGCAAAGCGTCAATGCGAGTAAACCAGCTTTTCGATAAAGCGTACAACGCTCGGCTTCTTGTAGTTCTCGGCCGGCAAATTTGACCTGGTCACTAAAGCGCAACACATCGCAGAGGAGACTTTGTGTATCCCAATGAATGCATTCGATTCGCTGAAAGGATTGCAAAAATTCTTCAGTCGTCTGCGTTTTAGCCTGATGGGAGAATTCTCGTTCTATGTAGCGCCGAATTCCTGTGGAGAGTAACAGGACGAAAGTACCGGCGTGGGTAAGAGGTATGGCTTGCTTGGCCTTTTTGAGGTCTGATAGAAGTTGCTCTGTCGCCGTAAGTGGTGATACAGGAAGAGGTTGTTTTCGGTTTTTAATGACCCTAAAGATGGCATAAACGATCACCGCCATGATGATGGCGAGAAGAGAGGAACCTAAATACCATGGCCAGAGATTTCCCGTTTCGACAGGT
>JAIRRP010000030.1 GCA_031255915.1 Puniceicoccales bacterium
GGTCATCCGCTTAAAGTCATGGCAACAGAAGGCACAGAACCGGATTGCAAGCGGGCACTGGAATGGGTCGCATCCCTGGATGCCACTTATGTTCTCGTTGACAAAGCCTATGATTCCGACGATATCATCCCCAAGCTCGGAAAAATCATAAAACACCTACAACCTCCAAAAAAACCAGTGAAATTCTATAACCTCCGAGGAAACCAGTGGAATTCCATGACCTCCAAAGCCGGCAAACCGAATCCTCCCGAGATCACACCCAAAATCAATCCACAAACTACAGGACAATTCCAACAAACTCCAATCAAAGAAGGTCTTGCCATTAAGCCAGCTTACCGATCCGCTCGACACAGCACCTACTATAGTATCTATCATCGCACCAACCCATTTCATCCTAAATCTTATCGCTCTTGACTTGACAAAAGGTAAGCACCTCTTTGGTTCCGCACCTTGCGGGACTAAAGATATGAAGCCTACCTATCATCCTTCGAAGATCAAGCGCGCCAGAAAATTTGGGTTCCGCGCTCGCATAGCAACCGCTGGTGGCCGTAAGGTCTTGGCCAATAGACGTCGTAAAGGTCGCAAAGTTCTCGCAACCCCCACACGAATCAAATAGCGATTCTTTAAAATGTGTTCCACACATTGACATTCCGCCAGAGCCAGCGCATTCACCTCGCTGCGGATTTTGCCTCTCTTAAAGTAACGCAGGTTCGTTGGGATGGGCATTATTTTTTTGCCAAATATGGCCTTTTACCACGTAATGGCAATAGGTATCGAGGTCCTCGCGTCGCCTTTATCGTAAGTAAAAGAATAGGCCCATCGTGTTTTCGCCATAAGATCAAACGCCTTGCCCGTGAAATGTTTCGCCTACATCAACATGAATTACCCAATGGGATCGACCTGCTATGGGTCGCCCGTCGAGGTATTTCCAACCAATGGGAAGCACTTCATCGGGAATTCCGATTCATGATTCTAAAATTACAACAATACTCGGAGACCAATCGCCAAAGTAAAGAGTAGCGATTAATTCATATACTTCTAGAAGGCACGTTCTCGCAAAGAACAGCCGACTCAGTGTAAAAGAAGGAGAAAACGATGCATTGTTTCCTCTTGAAGACGGATTCCAAAAGGCATCAGGAAGACTGAGAAGGTATCGTCAAAATCAAGCAGTGAAAAGAGAGATGGAACGGATGTGAAATGCAGAAACAAGTCTCCTATGTGTCCTTTTTTTCCATTCCTTCTTTTTCTCCCTTTATCAATCTTTTATTTGACAACACCCTCTAGTCAGAACGGCTGAAAACGTCTTTCAATATCTGAGGAAGTTCCTGCACCTTCAAAGTCCTCACTTCGCGTTGCCGCAACGAGGTTTTTGGTGCGATGAGAAGCTCGGGACTTTCGGATTGTTTTAGTTGACGTAATGTCGTCACCTTCCCACTCCCCAATGATCCTTTTGCCACCGACCAGCGCGTGGTCAAAGATGAATGACCTGCCGCCGGTAAAATAGGAGAAAATGCTTCTACTCTCGCATTACCTGCCAACGAAATCGAATTGTCTTCCATCCCTACCATCATTATTTATCAACATACTAAACATGCTCGCGATCATAACGCGCTGCTTCTTTTGTTTCCTCTAAAATATCACTTAATTTCTGAATCCATCGCTCTGCTGTCTCCACAAACGAAGCGAGGTCTTCTTCAAAGTTTTCCGGCTGCCGAAATGGGATGTCGAAGGAATGGAGTAAAACCAATGTCTGTGTCTGTCCGTCGAGAGCTAATGTGGCTCCCTGCGTCTCTTGCCAAAAAAAATTCGCTTGGAGCAATAATTCATACACATTTTCCTTATTATTAAATGGAACCATACCTAAATAAGCATAAATGATGAACTGCGAACGCTCTTCATCTAATTCCATATTCAAAATCACCTTATCATCGAATAAGAGGATGCAGTGGTCTTTTTCATCTAAAAATAAACTATCCAAGCAAAGAGAATGCTTTAGCCGAGCCAGCAATTCATTAACTTCTGTCCTTACATTCACCTTCTTCTTCAGCACCTCATAAAATAATGAGATAATTCTATTAAACGAAGCTTTAAAGAGCTTGCAATTCCATCTTTATCATTTCGTTATAAAAGTGAGGTGTATGTTTCTACGTTCGCCATCGAGAAGTGTCCCCATTCGCCAAGGTCCCTCATCGATTTTTTAATTTGGCGAGAAAAAGTATAACAATTATACCATTATGGACATATATGTAGGGAATCTCTCTTACGACACCACGGAAGCATCACTCCGGGAAGCGTTTGAGGCACATGGGGCCGTTACGACAGCCCGCATCGTTACGGACAAAATTTCTGGTCGCTCCCGAGGTTTTGGCTTCGTGGAAATGGCTGATGCTCAAGAAGGTGCACGTGCCATCGAGGCCACTAACGGCTCTGAACTAGATGGAATGGTCTTGACCGTCAATGAAGCTCGCCCACGTGAAGAACGCCCCGCCCGCGACTTTCGTCACAGTAGCGGGGGTTTTGAAAGACATGGCAGCGGCGGTGGTCCTCGGCACTCCGGTGGGTTCAGTGGCGGTAACAGCGGTCACAGGCGTACCGGTGGCGGTGGTTTTGGCCGTCGTCCAGGAGGATTTAACTCCCGAGGTCGCGGTGGCTTCTAATTCGCAGCCGCAAATACCGAAAATTTGTAAAATAGGAGTCCCATGAGGCTCCTATTATTTTGGATACTTTAGAGGGATGAATTCACATCACACCTCATCTTTTAAGGTAGAACAAAGATTGACAGCCGATTACGGAAGTCCTCATTTCTCCGGAAGAAATCATGTCTAATCTATCTTTTTTCACGAAGGACTTTATTGAATTAATATGCACGATAAATCCATTAGCCATCGTCATACTCTATCTCAGTATGACACCTGATACCAAAGAACAAATCCGCCTACACATGGCTCGTAAAGCGTGCTGGATAGCGGGAGGCATGCTTTGTTTTTTTTCACTCACGGGAGAATGGTTTTTCCAAGCCCTTCATATCGGTTCCTATACCTTTCGCATTGCAGGAGGCATTATTATTTTTTTTGTGGGCCTCAAAATGCTCCACAACCCAGATTCTGGTGAAGAAGATGGAGATGAGGCAGCATCATCTGGATTGTACGACATCTCTATCATACCTTTAGCCATTCCAATGATAGCTCATCCCACGGCGGTTACGATGCTCATCCAACGACATGCTGCTCATTATGGGTTGCTGCGCCACTTCATCAGCACACTAGCCGTTTTAACCGCTACTTTCACAATATACCTGCTACTCCTCTTGGCATGCAAAGGAGTCCGTTGGCTAAATCCTATTGTCTTAAAACTCAGCTACCGACTTTCTGGCCTCTTTCTCATAGCCATGGCCATACAGTTCTTCATGGTGGGTATGAAAGAATCAGGCCTACTCCATTCTGCTTTAAAAGATCATATTTCTCTGCCATCGAGCGAATAGAAGGGATGGCCGTCATTTTTCGGGTATCACCGGAGCAATAGAGTAATTTCCCTACCGGCTCGTTCTCTGGCAAGGCGATCCGTTTCCAATGCGTATTCCAGCGAACTTGTGTCCATGGGGAGCATCGCATCCATCGTCTTCTCAATCACAACTGGGATATTAAAAAAATTCAATTGGGAGGATAAAAATGCCTCCACAGCCACTTCATTACTTGCG
Source organism: Puniceicoccales bacterium (assembly GCA_031255915.1). GTDB lineage: Bacteria > Verrucomicrobiota > Verrucomicrobiia > Opitutales > JAIRLG01 > JAIRLG01. Next base: position 3,698 of record JAIRRP010000030.1, read on the forward strand.
TTAAATACAACAGGGCCAGCATTTCCCCGACTCAATGACTCTCTCGCAAGACGCAGACACGGAAATTTCACTTCATCTGGAACCTCAAAATTCATCTGTATCGCCTCGCGAAAAGACAAAGTCTTGAGGGAAGAAGGTATACGCTCCGGATAAAAGAGACAATAATGGATAGGGAAACGCATGGAAGGGGTAGATAGCTGAGCTATGATCGACCCATCCACCCATTCGACCATAGAATGTACGTACGATTGAGGATGTATCACCACACCTATTTGCTCCGGCTGAAGATGGAATAAATACTTCGCCTCGATGAGTTCCAATCCCTTATTGGCCAAGGTTGCTGAGTCGATGGAAATCTTCGGTCCCATATTCCATATAGGGTGCTTCAATGCCTGTTTGGGTGTAACCGATGCCATGGCCTCTCGCGAATAACGGAGAAAGGGGCCTCCGGAAGCCGTTAACCAAACCTGTCGCAATGAGGAAGGATTCACCGATAAACGCGCGCCGAAGCATTGAAAGATGGCATTATGTTCACTATCCAATGGTAGTATCACGCCACCGTACTTCTGGGCCTCCGCCATAACCCATTCACCAGCTACGACGAGTATTTCCTTACTCGCCAGAGCAATGATCTTACCCTTTCGTATAGCTCTCCATGTGGCCGCCAAAGCGGCTATTCCAGAAGTGGCTACCACAACCATATCGCAGTCAACCGCTTCTACTAAATCTTCCAATGCTCGTTCTTCACTGAAAATTTGGCACGAAGAGGGAAATAAAGCCGACTCTTCCGCTGAAACATGTCGAGAAATGGCGACAAAAGGAACATTGTGCTCTCTTGCCAAAACGGCCAATGCCATCACCTGTCGCTGTCCTGCAATCCCGACTAATTTTAAATCTTTTGGATATTCTCGAACCTCGTTTATTACCTGTTGCCCAATGGAACCAGTCGCGCCTAATAGGAGTATTTGTCGCATCACTGCATGAATTAACGGAATGAAGAAAGAGTCAATGTACGGTTTAAAGATTGACGTAAATAGATGGCTTTGCTACACCTTGTATATTTTAGGAATAACGTGGAAACCGATATTCAGGACATCAGTGAAGTGCGCAAAATTGCAACCATTCGTTGTGATCCACAACAGATTCAAATCGAAGAAGACCTACTCTTAAAAGTTCTCTGTAAAGATGTGAATATTCCTGGCTTCCGAAAAGGAAAAGTACCCAGAGAAATCGTAAAGCGCCAATTCGCCAACGAACTTCAAAATCGCCTTCAACAGAAACTCGTCCAGAGCTCCTATGAAAATCTCCTAAAGGAAAAACAATGGAAAGTTTTCTCGGTTATAGCCGTCGACGTACAGAAAGAAGATGGCTTCCAGGTGACATTTACCATAGACCTTCGGCCGGAAGTCACTTTAGAGGACTACAGACATTTCTCACTCACCTCTTTCCCCATAAGCGTAAATGACGAGGAGATTGAAAGGAGTATCGAACAGCTCCGCCGTCAGAATGCAGAATATCAAAAAGTTGATCGACCTGCCCAGAAAGGTGACTTTGTCCGCCTCAATTATAAAGGCATCCTAGAGGACGGTCGTGAGATTTCCAAAGTCGTCGAACGCCTTCCTATCTTGGGAGAACAACGCAACACATGGGAAGAAGCCGGAGCTGAGGAAACGGTCGGTGTCCGCTGTATCATCGAAGCGCTTGTGGGACTCAAAGCAGAAGATACTAAAGTCGTTGAGACAGATTTTTCCACAGAGTTTGAAGCATCAGAACTTGCCGGTCAGCACGCAACTTACAACATTGAGATACTAGAGGTTCGCGAACAGATATTACCGGAGGTGGATCCCGATTTTCTCCATAAGGTGAATGCGGAAAATCTTGAAGGGTTAAAAGAAAAATTATCCCAAGATATCCATGCTTACAAAACACGGCAGAGATATTCAGCTCAAAGAGATGAGCTCATTCGGCTTCTTTTGGACAAAGTCTCTTTCAGCATCCCAGAAAGCGCTGTCATCGCTGAGCAAGAGCGTTTCCTGAGGAGTTTTACGGAACAACAACCGCAGCATATCATTGCCTCTCCTAAGTTTAAAGAGAGCCAGAAGGAATTTTTTGAAAATGCGGCTACACCGGCTCGTCAGCGGGCAGCCCTTAATTTTATCTTAGAGTATGTCGCTAAAAAGGAAAATATAGAAGTCACTCCTGAAGACATGCAGCGACTTCTCATCCAGGATGCAACGGCGATGCGCATTTCCC
>JAIRRP010000074.1 GCA_031255915.1 Puniceicoccales bacterium
TACGTTCCGATGGCCTGTCGGCCGAAGAAAAGGGCGATGGCCAGGCAGAGTGGAATGACCCAGAGGCCGAAAATGATCTCGGTTTCTCCCAAAAGATGCAATAAGCGTATACGGAAAGAGGGTATTTGTGAATTTTTGGCCATGCGTTTGGCGAGCTGAGTCAGGCGAGAGGCGCAGAGCGTATGGAGGATGGCGGCCAGGAAGAGCAGGGTTGCGACGAGGTTGAAGGGACTGCACCGGATCCGATGGCCAAGAATCGATCCTAGATTTTCCGTGACGGACTCCTGAGCGGCGTAATGTTCAAGTGGGATGGGGAACGGCATCGTTTCGGCCATTGCCGGAGACATCCCTATTCCGCAGAATGGCAGCATTCCCCATAAAAATAGTACCATTCTTAATAGGCGAAGACGACGTAGAATCATAGCTCTTTTTCAAGGGATAAATGGAAAAATGTCACGGCGCTATTTTTGGGATGGGATTGAGGCGAACACCGTCTCCGTCTCACCGGCGGGTTTGCCGCCTTTGAGCCCTTCGGGCTCTGGCTCGCTGCGCGGGCCGCGGTGAGGAAAAATGAAAGCTCCTGCTTTGCATTTTTCCCTCACCGCAAAGGCGGCAAACGGAGCAGGCGGCAAACCAGACACAGACCGAACAAGCACTCCCTCAGCCAAAAAATTTCCACATCGATGGAGAAGACATATCGTCCCTACTTCTGTGGCCATCTTCGGCCCCTTCCCGACCCTATCTCCCAAGCCCAAAGGGAGTTTTTTATCCCAGTGACGTATGTCTTTCTGCCGCATAAAAGTCCGCCGATATGATTTCAACTTGATTTATATTGGGGAATATTTAGCTGCCGATCACATCGTATTTTTAAGGAAGGAAGAATTTTCTATGGCATCACCGACGGATCTGCGCAAGGGACGCGTTATTCTTTATCAAGGGGCGCCGCATCTCGTATTGGAGGTATTGCATCGGACGCAGGGACGACAGGCGGGTTTCATGCAGGTCACATTGCGCCATTTGGGGACAGGTTCCTCGACGACAACCAAGATTCGCACGACGGACAGTGTGGATTTTTGCCATACCGAGACGCGTAAACTGGAATATTCCTATGCCGATGCGGAGGGATTTCATTTCCTGCATCCGGAGACTTTTGAAGATACCGTCTTGCCGCGGGTTTTGCTGGAAGATCAGAAGAATTTTCTGACCGAGAATACGATCTACGACGTCCTTTTCGTCGATGAACGGGCAGTGCAGCTGCAGCTGCCGGCGGCGGTGACCATGAAGGTCGTCGAGTCGCCGGAAGGGATTCGCGGTGATACCGCTTCCAATGTCCAAAAACCGGCCGTGACCGAGACCGGCCTGACGGTCCAGGTTCCCCTCTTTATCCAGCCCGGTGAGTCGATCCGCGTCAGCACCGAGGACGGAAAATACCTGAGCAGAGCATAGAGAGGTGTACAGCAGGAATTTTCGCGTATGTTCTAGAAGAAGTTATCTAGCTCTCTACCTTGAGCTTCGCGGCAATTTTGAGTACTTGTTGAATTTTCTGTCGTTGCGTAGCATCCATATCCGAATGAGCATTGAGGTATTGCTCTATGCTTCGCTGGGGGCTCATGCCTTTTGGTGGTTCTTGACCTTGATCTTGATACAAACGTTGATTTATTGCCCCTAGCAAACTTTGCGTTGTAAGGCTTACTTTATTCGATAGGCTATTACTCGGGTTGTAATCTTCTGGTATGCCTCCGCCAAGTGGACGCAAGACATTTTCTTGAAATGAATCGAATACGAGCGCAAGTGAGGTGTAATCGCTGAATTCATTAAATTGATTAACTAAATCAGCTGCAGTATTCAAAAAAACAGAAAGATCTTGTGGATTTTCCCGGAAAAGGTTTTGCGTACGTAAGTTTAGTTCATCAAATTGAGTCTCATATCTTTGAAGTTTGTTTCCCCAGTCTTCATAATTTCCCAGTCCCTGAAACTGCCTTTCTTTGGAGGTGATGACATTCCAACAATCTGCGATTGTTGCACCAGGTTTTCCGGCCATGAGAGTTCTTCGCAATGTAGTTTCTTCAGAAGGAAAATCTGAGTTAATATCTGTCAAGTAAGGGCATTGAGGAGGGAGTTCTTTTCCCAAATTTTCTATTTGCTGATTTAAAGAATTGATCGTCGCTCCTTCATCGGAGGACAATTTCTGGGCTTCTTGAACTGCTTTGCAAAGAGCAAGTTGCTTGGACGTCAAAGATAAATCGTTTGAATTTGCCTGAAATTTCTGCCATGAATCCAAAAATTCTCTTACGACTACCTGGTCCTTTTCTTTGGCCAATCCCCTTCCCGACAAGGAAGTATCGAGGCTTTGTGGAATGGAAAACCCATTTTTATGCAAATTAAAATCAAAGAGTGAAAAAACCCTCTTTAATTCTTTTAAGTCAGGATGTTGCTTGTAGAGGGCATTCATTTTTCCCTCAAGACTTATCAGTTTCTGTCCCAATTGAGAATGTTTTCTTGCCTTTTCATAAACCGATCTGGGAAGATCGCCGAAGCAGTCGCCCAATTGCTCGCGCTCCTTGACGGAAAGGGTCTGGACACCCACAAAAAATGGGGCTCTCTCATTGGAAAAAACCTTATGATTATCGAGTTGCTTTTTGATTTTCATGCAATCCTCATGACTGAGGATGTCTTCATTTTTGCTGAGCTTCAGGAAAGCTTGAATTGCCGCCTGGGCCGGATATTTTCCGTTCTGATCTAATCTATATTTTTTGGCATCTTTGGAAATCCACGAGGCACCACCCATGGCCGAAGCCAGGGTTTTCATGAGGAGTGGTTTAAGGGCTGTATCTCGAGCGAGACATTTCAGGATGGTTTGTGCGGCTTTGGCATCATCTCCTTCGCCTGCGGCCATCTGAACGAGCTTTAGTAGTTTGTTTTGGGTCCGTCCCTTCAAGTAGCGTAATAGGCGTAGTCGTAGCACTTGTGCTTTCCATTGCCTGGTTGAGGTGCTGCTTACCTTGGGCTTGCGCGGCAATAGCCGTAAATTGCTTCTGCTTATGATCAAAATAGATGGTATTTGTTTGTGTTATTCTAGGGCTATCCATATCTCCAATTCCTCCATAGTAATATTGACATATCCAACTCTCTTGACAAGGGGAAACAGCCTTGCCTTTGTCCCGAAAGCGGGAAGGTATTTTTTTCACTTGGTGGCTTTGGGAGCCCTCAGGTAAATCCTGTTAACAGGCCATCTTATTCTCTGTTGAGAAGCGCTTATTTTAAGTTTGTAAGCGATTTTTATACGGAATATGAAGGGCTCATTGACATTTTTAATACGGAATAATTGGGGCTTATTTACACTTTTGATATGGAATAATTGGAGTTTGCTTACACTTTTGATATGGAATAATCAAAAGCTGCTTGCATTTTTGATACGGAATAATTAGAGTCTATTTGCACTTTTGATACCATAACGCCAGACTATCCGTGTCTAAAGTGAAGTGATGGAATCGGAGCAAAACGATGAGAAGGCTTGCATTAAAAGATCTTATAAAGTGGAAGCATAAACCCGAGCATAAGCCACTGATGATTCAGGGAGCGCGTCAAGTGGGTAAAACTTGGCTTATGAAGGAGTTCGGTCGCACCCAATACGGGAATGTCGCCTATGTCTGGTTTGAGCATAACAGCCGCATGGCGACACTGTTTTCGGGCGATATGGATACGGAACGCCTCTTGCTTGGGCTCGAGGCCGAGACTCGTCAAAAGATAATCCCTGGAAAAACTTTGATGATCTTTGACGAGATACAAGCCTGTCCGAATGCGCTTACATCGCTGAAATATTTTAATGAAAATCTACCGCAGTACGATATGGTCGCCGCCGGCAGTCTGCTCGGTGTATCCTTGCACGAAGGCGCATCCTTTCCCGTCGGTAAGGTCGAGTTTATGAAATTATACCCCATGAATTTCTGTGAATTCCTGGATGCGATGGGCGAAGAGCAGCTTTGTGGATTGTTGGAAAAGCGCGATTGGGAAATGATAAAAATCTTCAAGGACAGGCTTATGTCCTACTTGCGAATGTATTTCTACGTAGGAGGCATGCCGGAAGCCGTGCGGAAATTCACGATTCACAAAGATTTTGATGCGGCGCGCGAGGCTCAAGGGCAAATTTTGGAGGCCTATGGGGAAGATTTTTCAAAGCACGTCCCGAGGACGCAGATCCAAAAAGTGATGCAGATTTGGAACTCCATTCCTTACCAGTTGGCCAAGGAAAACAAAAAATTTATTTATTCGGAAGTTCAAAAAGGCGCATGGGCGAATTCCTTTGAAACCGCACTGGAATGGTTGATCAAGAGCGGTCTTATCCATCGTGTGTCACGCGTATCAAAGCCAGCCATGCCCTTAAGGGGCTATGCTCCTTCCTCCGGAGCGTTCAAGTTGTTTATGTGTGATATAGGGCTTATGTCGGCCATGTCAAAGGTGGATGTACGGACACAATTGGAAGGTGATGCTCTGTTCACGGAATTCAGGGGCGCGTTGACTGAACAATTCGTATGCCAGGAATTAAAACTGATGGACGATATGGATATGGCGTATTGGGCGAATGAAGCCCCCGCGCAGTCGGAAATCGACTTTATCCTGCAACTCGGAAGTCAGATCATTCCGCTGGAGGTAAAATCCTCCACAAATCTAAAAGCCAAAAGCCTATCGGTCTATCGAAAAAAATTCCAACCGAAAATAGAACTCAGAACTTCACTGGCGGATTATAGGGAAACGGATAACTTAATCGATGTGCCGCTGTATGCGTTGGGCTTTTTACAAGAGATCATCGAAAAAAGCAAGGGCTGAAGCGATGGCGAAGAGTCCCCAATGGGATCTATTTTCATCCACGGCCTCTCGGATGAAAAAACAGCTTTGCCTTTAGGCCTGAAGCAGAAAAGCGTTGGCATTGACATTTATCATTCAAGGATCATGGAATGAAATTTTCCACACGCGTGTTTTGTCCTTGGCCTGATAGGTTCCTCTCTTTATCCAACCCGGTGAAGCGATCCGCGTCAGCACCGAGGATGGGGCAAGTGCAAGTACCTGAGCCGGGCCTAATTAAGATGGTCAGCGATCTTGTTCATATGAGAGTAAGACACTCAAAGGAACACTCATCCCTTTTATTTTCCACTCTTTCACTTTAGCTTAGCCAAAAAAACATCTCTTGGATAGAACGATGAGCATCAGTGGCTAACTCAGCGTTTTTTTGCAAAGCGGTCGTAGATGTTCTTATTCCACTGTACGAAGAATGCCTCATTGGGTTCCCCGTTTTGCTTATACAAAGGCACATTCGTTGGATAGGCAATGGGATTGGCCATTGGGGCTGGTAACACGACCAGCCGTGGATTATTTTTGGCCTCTAGGTACATATCAGCCAGTGTATGCATCTCTTGCCAAAGACGGTAATATTCGTCATTTTTTACTACAGGATGATAAGGAAGCGTCCAATCCTGCTTCTCATAAGTTCCATCCAACAGACGCTCCATATCGATGGCTGGTCTGATCATGAAGACAAGTTCATAGGGGTCTATGGAGCTGATGGTAGTTCCGGTGGCCACGTATCTTGCGGATCGATCCACACTAAAATGTTTAGCGTAAGGCATGGAGAGGACTCCAGAGGCATTTGGGCTATTACTGATGTCGGCGAGACAAATGAACTCGAACATCAGGTCTACCAAAGACAGTCTTTCCCGTTCCGTAGTGGTATTAGGGAGAGCTTTTTTCAGAGAACTTATCTTGTCAGAGGATTCTTTGCGCAGAAGCGCAATGCCATCAGCCGGAAATTCAGCATAGCCCACGCTTATCATCGCCGTTCCAATGAACAGCAAACCTCTTGTGAGAAATTTCTTCATAGAAGAGATTTGCTGATGGTATTTCTCGATTAGTCAAGGGTATTAAGAATACATATTTCATTTGTATCGATGAGAACAACATTTTCAATATGGTGAGGGTGTGCTCATCTCTACATTAAATCCCGTATTGAGGATAGTGACACATTTTAGAAGTTCCTGATTAAAGGCAGCTCCATTTATGTTGCCCGTGATGAATATCTGGTTCGTACCTCCTTTAAGGTATTGACCTGTAACGTCGTCGGTTTTATTTCGAAAGAAATGACATGTCTTTTCTTGAGATGTTCTAGAATCTCGTACTGTGTATGCCGTTAAGCACTGGGCAGCCGCTAATCCCTCAAGAACAACAAGGTTACAACCCTCAGGAACAACGAAAAATTCCAATTTCCCGGTTTGATTCCAATCAGGTAATACAGCAGTACCCTCACGAACTTCTTTGACAGAAGTTGACATGTCCTGAATTTTTGTCCACCAGGCCCCAGGCTCTATGGTGTGGCGCTGTGCGCAGCGCGTCAAAACTTCGCCCGGTAGAAGTTTTCTGATGGTTATCCGTTGCGAAAAATTTGGTTGTGCATAGGCGAGTGCCCGAATGATGTTGCATTTTTGCGTATCTGTAAGTTGATCTTTAAGCTCCTGTGGGTTAAAACTATACGGATTCGTAACTTGTGTTCCAAACGATGCCTGAAAAAGAGTCAGGC
>JAIRRP010000010.1 GCA_031255915.1 Puniceicoccales bacterium
AAAAGCTCTCGTTTTCTACAAGATCCAGGAATATTCTTAAATTTTCGATATGCATCCTTTACCCAATCCACCACCTAAGATATTGAAAATGTACCAGATGGAAAGATTTCTTGTCATCACCGGGATCAGTGAGCAGAACCTACACCTCTCACAGAACAAACGAGTCGATGAATAAATCCTTGCCAATTCGCGGCTTGCCATAAGCATGCCAATGGCATTGGAAGCCTGACTAGCTCAATTGGCAGAGCAGTTGACTCTTAATCAATTGGTTCGGGGTTCGAGTCCCCGGTCAGGTACCACTACAAGTGTTTTCTCTTTATCATTAAAACAGAATTTTCATCCGCTGTTTTTAGGAGTGTCCTCATAGTTCAATGGATAGAACCGCGGTTTCCTAAACCGTTAATCTCAGTTCGAGTCTGAGTGGGGGCACCAGATTTCGGTCGGAAGGAGCAATATGCTCTCCCAAGAGGATTTCGGTATAATTTAAAACTTGACAATAGTACATCGAGGACACCGTAAAGAGTGTACATCCTGTATTGGAGATAAGTTTCTGTGAGAGACGAATATCTGAAGTTAGCCCAAGAGAGAATCAAAGACCCGAGAATTTTGGTGAATTTACTCTCGCAGAGGGTTCGTCAATTTCGCTTTGGCGCTAGGCCATTGATCGAGACATTGGAGCGCCTTGATCCGGAAGATATTGTTCTTCGAGAGATCATTATGGGGAAGCTTTCCTATGAGTTACCCAATGATGAAGAGGATAAAGCCACCACCTGATTTATTTTTAGCCAATATTCCTGGCGAACCTTAAATAGGTCTTGGGTTTTCGACTATATTCCCAGTATTTTTTCAGATCGTCATTTCATGGTGGAAATTTCCAATCATAAAGCTTCTCATCACTATCTCATCGGAGACACGTTCATCGCAGGAATGGTACTTCAAGGTACAGAAGTAAAATCTATCCGTGCAGGCAAAGTCCAGATCGCCGATGCTTTCGTCATAGCCGATCGAACGGGAAACATCATGCTCATCAATGCACATATCGAAGGATATGTCTTTGGGCATTCTCAGAACCATGATCCTGATCGTTCGCGTCGGCTTTTGTTGCACAAGCATGAAATCAAAAAGCTTCGTATGGCTATAGAGATGGAAGGCCAATCCATTATCCCATTGAAATTATACTTCGAAAAGAGCTGGGCTAAACTCATTATTGCCATTTGCCAGGGTAAAAAATTACACGATAAGCGCGAATCCCTAAAGGAGAAAACCGTCCTGCGGGAAACCGAACGTTTTCTCAAAAGGCGATAAATTGTACCCCATTACAACGTATTACTCTGGAACCCATATACCGACTGAAGAACGCTCTATTCTTCGCTTTATGGGCCATTGGAAAGACGTATTTTAATTAATTTTTACTTTTTTAATTTTCTACAAAAATTTTCTTGACTCGCAGCAGGTGGCATCTATTCATAAATTCCAGCTTGAGATAAACGATGGCAAATAAGAAGGCATCTATTAAGAGTATTCGGCAGTCTGCAGTTCATGCAGAACGTAATAGTCGTATCCGGAGCAGGCTTAAGACATTCGCAAAGAAAGTTGCGGCTGCTAAGGGAGATGTTGATTCTGTGCGCCAAGCGGCTATCCGGTACGTTTCCGTTCTTGACAAGGCGGTGAAGGCAGGCGTTATTCATGCCAACAGATCGGTGCATTGTAAATCTCTTATGGCCAAATACATTTTTTGAAGAATTTTTAGGAGATTGCCTTTGTGTGTCTCCTAAATATACCATCCATATCCCATCCAACCCCTAGTACCCCGTACTGGGGGTATTTTGTTTTTATAAGGTCCGTGTTCTTAATCGGAAAAGATTTATCTTCCCGCATTGAAGACGGAAATCGATAACATGTGGAGGGCGTGATTTCTTAACCCGCATGAGCCAACCGTCTCCATTCGACGGGCGGGTTTGCCGCCTTTGAGCCCTAAAGGGCTCTGGCCCGCTGCGCGGGCCGCGGTAAGAAAAAATGAAAGCTCCCGCTTTGCATTTTTTCCTTACCGCAAAGGCGGCAAACCGAATCCTCCCGAGCTAGAATAGTTGCGCTCCTCAGAGAAGGGATATCGCAAAGCACTCTGAAATAGAGCGCCCTGTCACACTTCCGCATCGCTTGCAAGACGCATGATCACAGACAATGAAGTACGTCCTTGTTTTACTTGATTCCAGGCCGATTGCTGCAAAGTCAGCATCCCTTCCTGCACGGCACTCCCGCGAATCTCGCTAGCCGGTTGATTATGAACGATGGCATCATGGATACTATCGCTCATCTTTAAAATTTCATAAACCCCGATACGGCCACAATATCCCAATTGCCGGCACTGCTCACATCCGACGGGCTCCATGACCTGCTGATAATATTCCGATTCCGATGCATCAATTCCCAATACCGTGAGGTATTTCTCGATCTCACCACGTGAGGATTTTGTCGGTTTAGCACAATGCGGACATAGTCTGCGCATTAAACGCTGTGCGATGACGACCTCGAGAGACGAGGCCAAAAGAAATGGCTCTAATCCCATATCGAGTAAGCGCGTTACTGCACCGGCTGCATCGTTTGTATGAAGTGTACTTAAAACCAAATGACCCGTAATGGAAGCGCGAATGGCGATATCGGCTGTTTCCTGATCGCGAATTTCCCCAATCATGATCACATCCGGATCTTGCCGCAAAATCGACCTTAAAGCGCTGGCAAAAGTCATACCAATATCGGACTGGACTTGCACTTGATTGACTCCGACAACTTCATATTCGACGGGATCCTCAACGGTAATGATACGTAGCTCCGGTGAGCGAATCTTACGCACACAAGCTCCCAACGTCGTCGATTTTCCAGAACCGGTAGGTCCCGTTACCAAGATAATGCCATGGGGCTTTTTGATGGCGAACTCGATGCGCTGATACTCTTTGGGGCTTAAATAAAGGTCTTCCAAAGTTATGGGAGCACTCCCCTGATCTAAAAGTCGCAAACTAATACTCTCCCCATAGACCACCGGCAACGTCGATACGCGGATATCAACGGACTCGCTTCCCAGCTGAAAAGTAATACGCCCATCCTGCGGTCGTCGTTTTTCGGATATATTCAACCGCGCCATAATTTTCAGACGAGAGATGATCGCCGCCTGATAAAAATGAAGATTCTGAGGAAGTTTTACCGGCACCAGGACGCCATCAATACGATAACGGATCTGTAATAACTTTTTCTGCGGCTCAAAATGGATATCCGTTGCCCTATCCTGCAATGCCTGACGGATGACCTCATTGACAAACTTAATGATAACCGCATCCTCATCTTCCTCGATGGTCTCTTCTGAAGATTTTATATCTTCGTTTCCCGCCAAGAAGCTCTCGGCCCCTAGGCCAAATTTTTCCTGAGCTACACGGCGAATTTCTTCAGGGTTACCGAGGAAACAGCGAGGAATAAAGCCACAGGTTACACGAATCCAGGAAAGCATGGCCTTATCCAGCGGCCATCCAGAAATAATATCAAAAGCAGCTTCAGAGCTCTTGATGGGCAGGCACAGATATTCGTGAATGATAGGAAGAGGAAGGCAATCCTCGATTTTATCGCAAAGTTCAAATGTTTCACGCAACTCAAGTTGCGACATCTCAGAGAGCCAACGGCTTGCCTCCTCGAGACCGACATCGAGCTGCTTAGCTAAAATCTGGAGACGTTTTTCCAACGGAGCTCCTAAAATTTCCTCCTTTGCCTCTTCTCCAAATTCAGCAATACGCTGCATCCAATCACTCATATCCTTCCCCTCAGACGCTTTATTCGTTAACAAAAGTCGTTGAAAATTTCTCTCTCTTAATCAAAAGACCAATCATCCATTTCCGAATTTTCCATTCTCTCCGGATACCCATTTCTATTTATTCCATCGTCATAATTGGATGAGTTATAGTCATAAGAATAAGGATTGAAGCTCGGTTCGAAATTTGAACTGAAATCCGGCTGATTTTTGCCTTCTGATTGCAAGAAGAGAATCTCTTCTTCCTGCCGAGCATTTATCACTGTCACGCAATTCCTATCCGAATCATACGATGCAACAAAAATCTTCGCTGAGGGATCTCGTGCTCTCACTAGAAAAGCCTGACGAGCAGTTTTATCAAATAATACACAGATCAAGCTTTCATTTTGCTCACCTTGGTTTTCCAATATCACTCCGCGAAATTCGATACTATTTCGAAGTAGTGGCTGAGGAATAACCACTTGTCTTTGCTGAATCTTCGGCTTTGTCCCGAAGGGAGAACGCTCTGAAAGCGACCCTAACTTATCTCCCACACAGTCGTGGGGAAAACAAAGCTGGGATGCGCAGTAGGCGCATCCATATAATATATGTCGGAGAAAACATTTCATAAACATCTACTATGTTTAATGATTAGAAAGCTTCCGACGCAAGTTTATTTTCTTTTCAGAAGAATCTTGCTGAGGAAACTCCAAGCTTTTTCTCCGCGATAAGCCCGCTGGTGGCGTACTTTCTTTCCGTGGTAAATTTGCCGATGATGTACTTCTTCTCTGAAATACTCTCGCCGACGGCGCACTCTTTTTTAAATCCTGCCCAGAAAAATCTGAGCTTCTTAGCGGGGATGGATTTGCTGCCGGTGCATTTTTTTTCTGTAATAATTTCGCTGATGGCGTACTTTTTTTCTTGAAAAACTCTGTTGGCGGCTCATCAAAACTATTTACGGGTTCAATGGTCGTCGAAGGAAATGGAGAACCCTCTGGGAAAGTCCCCTGCTCCTCATAGTGCTTCAAATCATCATAAACTCCCGCTGTCTTGGCACGCTTTTCGAGATAAACCTGCTCATCCAACGGCTGCGCGATGATTGTCGGTTTGATGAAGATGATCAACTCTGTCGTTTCACTCGCTCGCGACCTACTAGTAAATAAAGCATCACCTACGAGAGGTAAATCACCCAATAACCAAAGTTTTCCTTTCTTGAAATCGTTCACTCTCTCCTGCAGACCCGCCATGACGACTACTTCTTGATTGGCGACACTGACGAAAGAATTCGCCTGACGTTTGGATATAATCGGTTGTTGATTATTATCAATTGTAACACTCCCTTTCTTCTGCTCAACCACCTGATCAATCTCCATCTGGATAATGCCGTTACTGCCGATGAAAGGTTTCACTTTTAATTTCAAACCGATATTTTTATAGGTAACTTCGCTTCTCCTATTCGCCGTATTGATCTGTTCTGTAGCTGAAGAAACAATAATTGGCTGTGATTCACCGACCTCAATACTAGCTTCGCGATTATGGGTCGTCACAATTGTCGGGGCCGACATAATCTTTATATTTTCGTCCTCACGAGCTTTATTGAAGACTGCTGACAAAGCAAAACGATGTTTTGAGTCACCACCAATAATGGCCAATGGGTGCAAACCCCCCATTTTCTCAGTATAAGGTAGAAAGCGCACATTATGGCTTCCGGCGGTTGTCCCTATGGTAGGTGTTATGATAGGTATTTTACGACCCTCCTTATCAGTGCCATCATTACGACCGGTATCAATGGCATTACCATTATCACGACTGATACCAAAGGATTCTAAACCGGAAACTTGACCTTTTTTCAATGTCACCTGGGCGATGACCACTTCGATACGCACCTGATCGAGGACAATGTCCAATTTCGAAATGATGGAGCGAATCTGGGAAATGTCCGTCTGCGTTCCGTAGGCCAATATCGAGTTACTGCGCTCATCGGCCTCGATGGATAACGCCTTCGAGAATTGGATAGCCTGTGTGCCATCACCCGAAGAAGAACTTCCTTCACCCGCATCGGAAGATTCCGAAGTGGATTCTTTGCTGCTCGGTATGGGTAGTGGCGATATACTCCTGGAAACTTGAGACAAACGCTGCTGTGCTAAACGGTATGTGTTAGCGCGCTCCTCCTGATGACGCTGATTTTCAACTACCTTCCTGATGACGTCAGCCAAATCCTTCGCCGCTCCATGACGGATCCGGAAAACTTCCGTGCGAATAAGAGGATCACGATCCACATCCAAATTCTCAACAATATTGCGTACAAACGCCAAATTCTCCGCCGGAACCATGATCACCAACTGATTACTCCGGTCATCGGCTTCAAAAGAAGCGGTTCCATAGAGGTACTTTTTCAGACCTCCATTTTGCAATGAATTCAAGCGCTCCTTGAGAGCAGAAGCTTGAGTATTTCTCACATTATAAAAGAAAATTTCTTCCCGAATCGTCAATGGACGATCTACGCGTTCCAGCATATCTTCTATGCGTTGAAGATTCGATTGGCAATCTGTAATCAAAAGACTGTTCGACGATTCGAATGCAATAACGGAGGAAAGCGATGGTGTCAAAAGAGGCATGATCAGCTTCTGAAATGCTGGTGCATTCAAATACTTCAATGTAAAGAACTTGGAACACACCGCTTGGCTGGGTAATTCCGCTACGAGAGATGCATCCCTAAGCTCTGGAGCCTGACTAAGCGCTTGCTTAGAGCTAACAGCCTTAAGAAATTTCCCTCCCAAGGGAATGATTTCTACTCCGTTAAGATCGAGCAAACTTCTCAATGCCAAAATTGCCTCTTCTTTTGTTACAGGTTTTTGAATATTGATACTGAGCTTTAGCGCCGGAAGCTTATGGTCGCGAAGGATGGTTTTCTCCGTCAGCTGCTCCAAAACACTTAATATCTGAGGCAAAGCTTCTTCCACGAGAATCAATTTCTCGATATGCTGGACACCTGCCCCCTGCCTTACCGGAACAGCGGAGGCATGATTATTAAACATTCCTGGGCCATTTTGTCCACCCAGTCCTCCTATTCCAGGAGCCTGATAAATGGCGCTTTGACCACCAGTATTCATATTATTTCCATCTTCGCCATCTAGTTCATCTTCGTCATCCAATGCGCCAAATAAACTGACTGCAGAAAAAGATGCTAAAGAGAGCATGAAACATCTCCGCAGAAGAAACTTATTCATATGTATTTAATTGTTGTAGTTGCTGAGGTAACTGAGGATCTCCATAATCTTGCAGCTGAAGCAATTCCGGAGTTTCCAAAAAAACTGCAACCTCCTCCAATATTTCATTTTCATTTAAAGTAGGCAATCCTAAAACGCTTATGGTTAAACTTGTTGATATATTTCCACTTCCGCTGTGATCTCCCACAATCTCCATCTTGTCGACACGTATATTGGATTGCTCATGCTCAACTTTTTCATCAAAAGCGATTAAGTCATCCATCGATGCATTTTGTAACCTCACAGTTGTCTTATGATTTTCAAAAATACCATTCTTTTCCGTTACAGGCGGATCCACCTCATAACGTACCTTCGCCTCCCTGGCAGCGGTCTCTACAATTTCCATAAGATGTTGCTTATCCACCTTTTCCTGTTTCAGAACATGCTGAATAACATCGTGAAATTCCTGCTCTAAAGCCGGTTTTTTCTTTTTCCATTCCTCATGCAAAGCCTCCTTTGCCGTATTTCGAACCCTCAATGCGGAAATATTCTCCCATTTATGTTTTACCTTAATAATAATGATGCACAACAATATTACCATACACACGGTCAGTACAATTTGCTCTTTCATGCGAAAGAGCCCAAACATACGCCGTTTTTTGCCGCATCTTTGTTCCATCATACCCGCTCCTCAAATTCCACATAAAGGGAAAACTTCACTTCATTATTCCGAGAGGTCACACGCCTCAACTCCACAACTGTAAGCGTCGGATCGTCCTGCAATTCCGCCACATAACGATGAACATCATCCACTCTCTGGGCTGCGCCCTCAATTTCAAATTCTCGACCATTATTAGCCCTTAAAATAAAGAACAATATACTATCAGGCCTGACGTTATTGAGACGATCCAAAATACGAAAATAAACCTGTTTTTGTTTGGAAAATAGCGCCAATTCGTGCAGCAAATCCTCCTTCTGCTTCACACGCGCAATCCACGGCTCTTCCGTAAGCAAATGATAGGCATCGCGACGCACACCACAGGCTACGAATTGCAGGCATATCCATGAAACCAATACACCAACCAGTAGGCGTGTTGTCGTCAATGTGGTGTAGTAACAAAAGGTTTCTGTTCTTTTCTCTGTACGACGCTTTTGTCGAAGGTCAAAATCATGTAAATTAGCCGCCCAAAAAACGGACGAATGAAAAGGTAATGCCAACTCAAAAGAGTGTTCATTATCCTTTTTGCCCACAAAAATAAACCCTCTGCGACTCAACACCACATTCTCCAATGTCATCTCATCTATTGCTCCACTTGCAACATCCTCACCGGAGGAGCTATCAAACCCTTCCCAATAACCATCTTTTGTTAAACGGAATAAAACGCGTTCCTTTCCATAGGAAAAGCGACATAAACCATTTTTTGAGGCATCTTCTAAAAAAAAAGGAACAAAACTCGGTAAACAGTAGGTCGCCGAAAGAGCCTCTGGACAACTACGTTTTAGAATTTCTTTCGAAGTAGCATAAACCAATAATCCCTTTTTCGAAGCATAAGCCAAGGATCCCCACAACAGATCCGAAAGATCAAAAGGACTTTGGCCTTCCAGAGAAAGACGGACTAATTCCTCTACCTTCTTCTCATTCAATTTTTCATTCTCAGGAAAATCGACATGCACCACGAAGAAAAGCTGCGATGGAACTAAACAAAAAGTTTCTCTTGTCTCCCAGAGACGTTGAGAAGCCAGTTGTTTTAACTTTTCAAATTTGAAGCGCACAAGAAAATGAGAAGAAGACCTATGGAAGAGCTTAATTAAAAATCGACATAAGAAAAGAACAAAGAGAAAATAACCGTTTTAATTTTCAGATGATCGTCCATTTCAATGACCGCTCTCCCTTCCGGCAACAAGCATGGCGCTAACGTCATCGTAAGGTTTTACGAAGCATCATTGACGTCAAACCAAAAGCACTTTTTCAAGCACTGCTCGCCTCTCTTCAGAGTGATACTTATATTTAACACATCACATTTCAGATCCAGATCCTGCGATGGCTTCATGGGGAAGCCACGGTTCCCAAGACTGGTTATCGTTTTAAAAAAGCGCTCCACATTTCCCATATGAAACGTATCTTCCTGGTGAAAAAAGGCCTCAAAATTCTCGGGATCCCAAGATTGTTTTTGGGCGATAAGTCGCCTCAATTCCTTATCAGCCGTATTAATATTGATAGGGCTAACGGCTATGGAAGTTAACGAAGATTTAAAACGAGACCACATTTCATTCCCCCAACCTTTTTCATTAAAAAAAGCCCCTGCGAAAACATCCACCGAACGAAGTGTGTCCAAATTTCTCAAAGAAATCTTCTCCTTTTTCGTTTCAAACTCTCCTGGGTCTTTCACCAATGCCACCGGTTTTTCAGCGAGAATTAACTGCCATGCTTCCTGCACTTTCCGCTCCAAACTCCAATTACTGACACAGAACGCAATCCAGGCCTGGTGCAAAGGATGCTTCTTCTGACAAGGCAACTTCCCCGTTTCGTCCTGAATGTCGATTTGAATGGCCAAGTCCTTACGCTTTGGAAAGCGTGCACAGCGCAATGGGTCATTCCATCCCTGTTCTGGAGAAAATAATCCTGGGGCCCATTCTTTAGTTTCCAAAAGAACTGCCTTTATCACATCCTGATAGGATTCCCATTCCAACTCGAGGTCGACAGGAGCTTGTTGCTGATCTCTATAGAGAACCTCCCTTTCCATATGACTGAGAAATGACGTTACGATAGAAGTTAAGATGTAAATAGTCCCCAGGACCAAAAGTAAAACACTCGCCCGCTCTGGCTTTCCTATTCGATTTAGGTTCATACACGTGCCCATAGAAACATTGGGGATGGTAGTGGAAATTTTACTTTAAGCAAAAATTTTTTCTAAAAGTATCGCCATTGACAAGTGGCTCATGTGGCACTTCATTGAAATTTCTTCCGTATAGGTATGAGTGATGAGAACATTCAAGCGGGTAAGCATGTCCTACAATGTGAACTCAAGGGATTGGAGCAATTACTCCAATCCATCGAAGAGCCATTGGCAAAAACCCTAGCATTGCTATCCTCTTGTAACCGAAAGATCATCGTATGCGGTATTGGAAAATCCGGCCATATCGGACACAAAATTGTCGCCACGCTCAACAGCATCGGAATGCGCTCCATCTTTCTCCATCCCTGCGAAGCACTCCACGGAGACCTTGGAGTGTACGAGCCCGGCGACCCTGTCATTCTTATATCCAAAAGTGGTAACAGCGAAGAAATCATGCGGCTCATTCCTCTCTTCAAGCACCATAAATCTCCTATTATTTCCATTCTTGGAAATGGCAACAATCCCATTGCTTCTCATTCCGACGTCTTGTTTAATACCGCTGTCACTTCCGAAGGAGATCCCCTAGGTATCATCCCGACCACAAGTTCCCTCTTGGCATTAGCAGCCGGAGATGCCATAGCGTGTGCCCTCATAGCCCAGCGCAAATTTTCCAGAAAAGATTTTGGGCAATTTCACCCTGCAGGACAAATTGGGAGAAATCTTTTGTTAAGGGTACGAGATGTCATGCACCCTCTTAAAAACACTGCGTGCGTAAGGGAGACTTCGCCTTTGCGCGATGTGGTCGTTGAGATGACTGAGTTTTCGCTAGGCGCTGCTCTCGTTCTGGAAAAAGAACAACATCTCATAGGCATCATCACCGATGGGGACATTCGGCGCTTTCTCAAAGACGGCCATAATATCGATATAACCGACGCCAGATCCGTCATGAATCGTAATTTCCGCTTCATTTCACCGGACGATTGCCTCGGTGAGGCAATTCGTGTTATGGAAGAGGGATCTTCACAAGTCCATGTCCTGCCTGTCATTAACGGCGACCTCGTGAGCAACCTCGCATTGGGACTTATTCGCCTTCACGACACTTATCAAAAATATTAGAAGGTGTCGTTAAAATCAAGCAGCGAAAAGAGAGATGGAGCGGATATAAAATACAGAAACAAAGGAGTGAATATTTTTAAAGTATCGAGTGGAAATGGAACGCCATTCCTTCATTTTAAGGAAAGTATTTTCAATGATGTGGCGCTTTTTGTAGATATTTTTATCGTAAGAGCGGTGAGATTTTCTGTTGATCTTCAGCGGAATGGTAGGAACAATGCCGCGAGAAGAAAGGGAAAGAATGATGTCGTCGGAATCATAGAGTGTGTCGTCAAAAAAGGTTGACAAAAGGGAAAAGAGAGGGAAGAAAGATGGAATGAAAAAGAGGACACATAGGAGACATGTTTCTGCATTCCACATTCGCTCTATCTCTCTTTTTGCTGCTTGATTTTAACGACACACTCTAGGAAAAGAAGAGAGGCTTGTCTTTGGGTTCTCAATGTCGGGATTGTTCGGTTTGCCGCCTTTGCGCTAAGGAAAAATGCAAAGCGGGAGCTTTCATTTTTTCTCACCGCGGCCCGCGCGGCGGGCCAGAGCCCTTTGGGCTCAAAGGCGGCAAGCCCGCCGGTCAACCGGAGACGGTGCTCGAAGGCGATAGCTGGATCTCAAATTTCGCACCAAAGTCGGAAGCATTTTGATAAACTACCACTTGAGAATAGTCCTCATTGTGATCCCAATCTTGGTAAACCCGCCAGAAGAACGAAGACGGTGGCCAAAGTGCGGCGTTCAGCTTCGAGATATGCGAGCACGATCCTTCAAGAGGACGAAAACGGTGATGGAGGCCTTAGGCAAAAGATGATAAAAGGCATTTAGAGGTATTTAAAATTTTCACACCTGAGCTCGTATCACAACCAGCCCAATTCCATCCTGCCCGCTTCGGTGATCATGTCCTTATGCCAGGGAGGCTCCCAGACCAGCTCCACCACCGCCTCGGTGACAGAGGGATAGAGTTCGATGCACTTCTTCACTTCCGAAAGGAGATAATCCCCCATAGGACATGTGGGCGATGTGAGCGTCATCTGTACGAGAACGCGGCAAGTAGGATTACCTTCGTTACTTTCTGATGAATGAGGTTCCACGTCGATGGCATAGATAAGCCCCAGATCGACGACATTGACGTGGACATCCGGGTCGAAGACCGTCTTAAGCTGTTCCCAGAAAAAATCGGCCTCAGGGGGCTCTTGAAGATTACCTGTAGGCATAGGAACTAAGGAAGCGCCAAAGAATCGTCCTGAATAGATTCAATGGTTTTAGGAAGTCTGAAAGGAGCGAGAGGATCCTGGGAGCTAGAGTGAAAGTCGATATTCCTAAATTTCTCTCTGGGAATGCTGCATCGTGTGTTGTTGTCGACATCATATATTTCCACTTGGTCAGGATTTTCTCCGTAGATGCCGATATAATGTGCAGTGTTTTGTGCCTTAATTTGTTCCAGTTGTTTGGTTATGGGCATCTGCTTTTCGCTGAGATTATAAGTGACAACATATCCCTTTTGGCGTAGTTGGGTTGCGTCCTCAAGGGCCCATGCTTTGGCTTTGGGAGAATCAAAGAGTAAAGCAATATCGGCACGCCATGGATATATATATGCCTGCGCATCCGATAATTTTCCTTTATCTTCCAGTAGCTGTCGGAGTGTAACATCGCCCATGGCGAGGCCCACGGCTGGAATATTGGTTTTCGAGCATCCGAGCTTTGTGGCCAAATCGTCATAACGACCTCCGCCGGCGAGGGCCCTCATGCGTCCTTCGCGTTCGAAGAATTCAAAAACAAATCCCGTATAGTAGGCAAGGCCGCGGACGATGCTTAGGTCGAGCGTGATGTAATCGCCATAACCCATGGTTTGCAACCGGAACAGGAGCTGTTCCATGGACGCCAGTCGCTGTTGTAAAACACATCTATCTTCCGATCGGTCGAACGGCTGACGGTCGAAAAATTTTGAAATTGCATTTGTCGTTGAGAGAGCTTTGAACTCTCCGATGTTCATGAGAAGCTTTCCGAGAGGAATCTGCTTTGATTGAACAGATGGTAATTGAGAAAGCGACTCCTGTAGGGCATCGGTCCCCTTTTTTTCACTTTGATCGATGCACTTCAGGGCATCCTCTAAATCAGATTCGGCAATACCTTGGGATTTTAAAAATAGTGTCCAGAGTTGCCGGTCACTGAGGCGCACATGGAAGTCTTCGGGGCCGAGTCTAAGGCTTTGTAAGATATGAATTCCAAGAGCAATGACTTCCGCATCGGCGTTCGGAGATTCTTCACCCAAAATATCGGCATTGAATTGGTAAAAGGAACGCAGCCGTCCCTTCTGGGGACGTTCGTAACGGAAACATTCGCCGATGGAATACCACTGGATGGGTTTTGGAAGGGAGTGGATTTTCGCTCCGACCATTCGGATGAGCGAGGGGGTCACTTCTGGTCGCAATGCGACGGAACGTCCACCGCGGTCTTCAAAATTGAAAAGTTGATTCGCGATTTCTTCGCCGGATTTTTTTGTGAAGAGCTCCAGTGGCTCCAGGATAGGAGCATCATATTCCGTGAAATTGAATGACCGGGCACATTGCCACATGATGAAAAATAAGCGATTTCGGACGGCGCAATCCTCCGGATAAAAATCGCGAAATCCTTTCAGGTGCTGAAACATGTTGCCCACATTTCGAGAAAAAATGACCGTTGTGGCAATGT
>JAIRRP010000032.1 GCA_031255915.1 Puniceicoccales bacterium
TCTCCATTGGGAAAATCGGAAACATTTACTCCACAAAGAGGTGGAGGTAAGTGCTGATCTTCTCTGCTAGGGCTTTGTGGGACCTCCCAGCCAGTAATTTCATCGTCACTATCTTCTGATAAGCACCTTTGGGAGCAAGTATAAAACAGAAAATAAAGATTTCCGCTCGAGCTTCACCTGCGAATTACCCCTGTCTAAAGTCTGTTCGGTTTACCGCCTTTGCGGTTGGAAAAATGAAAGCTCCCGCTTTGCATTTTTCCTTACCGCGGGCCCGCGTAGCGGGCGAGCCCGAAGGGCTCAAAGGCGGTAAACCTGCCGATGAGCTGATGCTACAAAAGAAAACAGCGAGTTTCAGAGAGAAAAATTTTACGACGTGATAGCGGTGAACCGGCTTATGCCACAAAACCATTCGTTGAGAAGCCGCTTGACTCGAAAAAATTTTTATCTTACTAGGCCTCAGTTTCATTCGTAATTTACGACGATATGGCTGAAAAAACAATTGAGCAGCGCGTTAAAGAGATCATTATTAATCAACTGGGAGTAAGTGCCGAGAAAGTGACACCGGAGGCTTCTTTCCTCGATGATTTAGGTGCGGATTCTTTGGATACAGTAGAGCTTATTATGGCTTTTGAGGAAGAATTTTCCAATGAATTGGGTGGAGAGATCCCTGAAGCGGAAGCGGAGAAATTGAGGACAGTCCAGGAAGTAGTCCATTATATCTCAGAGCGAGTGGAACAGAAACAGGCCTCTTAAGAAAATTATTGTGGCTTCTCTTTCGCCAAAGCAACGTGTTGTTGTGACAGGTATGGGTCTTGTTACGCCGGTCGGCGACGAGATCGGTATCTTTTGGAAACGTATCACAACAGGAGTTTCGGGAATTGGGAGGATCAAGTGTTTTGATACAGAACATTGTAACTGCAAAGTGGCCGCAGAAGTGGCGGATTTTGTTCCGGAGCTCTACATGGAACCCAAAGAAGCTCATCGGAATGACCGTTTTGTCCATTTCGCAGTAGCAGCAGCAAAAAAAGCTCTGGCAGATGCCTCTTTTCTGGTATCGCAGGCCGAAAATCCAGGTCGCGTGGGTGTCATCATCGGTTCTGGAATCGGTGGAATGGAGAGCATTAAGATCCAAACGGGAAAGTTCCATCACTCAGAGACGCATAAGGTCTCTCCGTTTATGATACCGGCTCTTATCTGTAATATCGCTGCGGGGGTTGTGGCGATTGAAATAGGGGCTAAGGGTCCCAATTTTGCCGCCGTGACGGCTTGTGCAGCTGGTTCTCATTCCATTGGTGAGGCATTTCAATTGCTGCGTCTCGGCAGAGCGGATGTCATGATTGCCGGTGGTAGCGAAGCCGCATTGAGCGAGCTCAGCTTTGCCGGTTTTTGCGCCATGAAAGCCATGAGTGTGGCATTTAATGATGATCCGATCCATGCTTCTCGTCCTTTTGATAAGAAGCGCGATGGGTTTGTGATGGGTGAGGGTGCAGGGATATTGGTTCTCGAGACATTGGAGCATGCTTTGACGAGAAATGCTAGGATTTACGCGGAGGTCATATCCTATGCCGCTTCTTGCGATGCTTACCATATCACATCACCGGATCCCAGTGGTGAAGGACTTGCCATTTGCTTGCGCAATTTGTTGGAAAGTGCCGATTGTGCTCCGGAAGAGGTGGATTATATCAATGCCCATGGGACATCGACCATCTATAATGACGCCTGCGAGACGTTAGCCATAAAAAAAGTCTTTGGTAAGGCGGCCTATCATATTCCTGTCAGCTCGACGAAAAGCATGACGGGGCATTTGTTGGGAGCTGCAGGAGGGATTGAGGCCATTGTGGCGATTCAGAGTATTGTTTCAGGCATCGTTCCTCCGACCATTAATTATGAATTTCCCGATCCGGTATGTGATCTCAATTACGTTCCCAACGTGGCTATACGTAAAGATGTTCGAACAGCCGTAAGCGAAAATTTGGCATTTGGTGGCCACAATGCAGCTCTTCTCTTTCGTCGTTTCGAAGGTTAAGGAGATGAGGGGGCGGATTGCAGAGATCCTGATGAAAGGTCTCTTGTGGTCTTTTGGGAAGTTTTTAGCCATCCTCCCAACTCGTTGTGTGGAGTGCTTGTCGATCCTATTGGGTCGAGGATTT
Source organism: Puniceicoccales bacterium (assembly GCA_031255915.1). GTDB lineage: Bacteria > Verrucomicrobiota > Verrucomicrobiia > Opitutales > JAIRLG01 > JAIRLG01. The sequence goes on from JAIRRP010000032.1 coordinate 2,151, forward strand.
TATTACACTTTTCCAGATCGTCGTCGGACGATTTTGTCAAATTTGGATCATGCGTTTCCGGAACATTCCTGGTCTTGGAAGAGGCGTGTTGGAAAAATCAGTTGCGGGCGCATGGTCGAGATGGGATGTCTGGCACTTGCCTCGCCTTTTTTCACGGAAACTCGTATCCGACGGAATAGTTCTCTTTCGGGAAAGTTGAGAAAACTTTTGACGGAAATCAGTTCCCATCCTCGTCCCGTGGTGCTGTGGATTCCGCACCTAAGCATGTTGGAGTCGGCAACTTGGTTGCCTTTGCTGATGCCGATGCTTTTCCCAAAAATACCTATCGGAGTCCTTTTTCGTCCGTTGAAAAATCTTTGGCTTAATACTTGGATCCACCGTACAAGAGAACGTTTTGGAGTTAAGCTCATTGCGAGAAAGAATGGTCTCCTGAAAGCTAGGGAGATAATTCGTTCAAATGGCATTGTCGCTTTTTTTGGCGATCAAAATGCTGGAGAAAGCGGTGTTTTGACGAATTTTATGGGTCGTTTGGCCTCTACCAGCGATCTTGTCAATCTCTTGGCGGAACAAAAGGATACTGAAGTTTATGCATTATGGACCCGTCGCTTAGGATTTGCTAAAATTCGGTTTGAAATCGAACTTCTGTCGAAAGAACCACAGGAAAAGTCATGGACTCAAGTTGGAAATCGTTGGCTAGAGTGCCTTTTGCGTTCTGATGAATCTGTTTGCGAGGATTGGTTGTGGGTACATCGCCGGTGGCATACGCAGGATGAGCCGCATTCTTTTCTTCATCTTTCGCACAAGCGCAATGCGTTTGCCATGGATCCTTTTGTGCAGAAGGACATTATCCGCTCAAAAAAAACGAGAATCTGGGTGCGCCTTCCGAATTGGCTTGGGGATTTTATCATGGCTGTGCCACTGCTGAGGGAGCTGCGTGTGATGCGACCTGATGCGGCCATTACATTCGTAGGGCAGGCCTCCTTCGCCTCTCTGATTTCGCGGTGGAATTTGGCGGATTGTTTTCTTAAATTACCGCATAAGGATTGGAAATATTTATGGAAGGTATGCTCATTGAGGTGTGAAATTCCCGATTTTTATATCCTTTTGACAAATTCGCTGAGGGGAGATTTGGAGGCAAAAATTCTACGGTCACATCAGACTTTTGGTCTGCAGTTTCCAAAAAAGAGGAGATTTTTTGTTCGCAATCGTTGGCATGTGCCGTCAGATGCACTGGAGTTACATCAGACGCTTTTATGGGAGCACTTTTTTCGATCCATGGGAATGCGGGAAGAGATTTCACGTGTTCCTCAAGAGGCTCACATGAGACCAGATGCGAGGGTCGTAGGTTTTGTTTGTGGCAGTTCCAATATGCCGGAGAAACGATGGCCTATCGCGTACTGGACGCAATTGGCACTGCGGTTATTGAACTACGGACATTGCGAAAAAATCGTTCTTTTCGGTACGCCGCAGGACGCAGCTATCCTGTCTTCTTGTGAAGAATTTTCCAACAAAAGGATCATAAATCTCGCCGGAAAAACGGACTTGAATGGTTTGGCCGAGGCATTGTCGCGTTGTTCCGTAGTGATGGGGAATGATACCGGAGGTGCCCATTTGGCCAATGCTTTGGGAATTCCAACGGTCGTCTTTTATGGACCGACTTCTTCGCAACGCGCCGGTTTATTCTTTGACGCACCCCATATTGCACTCCACTCAATGGGCAAGGGAACGATGGAGGGAATTTCGGTGGATCGGGCGGAAGAGGGCGTACTTTTGCTGCTTTCATGAATTTCTTTTGAGGGAGCCGCCGGTATGGCGTTGACCTTTAGGGGAAAAATTTTAATCTCTAGAAAAGGAATTGTTTTTGGGATATGTCATGTGATCGAATGGCGAGTGTGGTCAGCGCTTTTGGGCGTGAGATCGGAGCAATGTTGCAGGTGGATCCAACGGGTTATTGTTGTCTTTCAGCCAAAGGCGATTTGGAGATTCATCTGAAGTTTAATCCTTATTTCGATGGTATTATTTTTTATTCGGAAATTGGCGAAGTACCGGAAATGATGCAGAAGGAAATTTTTCTTTTTTTTAACCATGAGAATGCCTCCTTTGAGGGCGATGGCTTTACTTTTTCTTACAGTCCGGATTCTCAGCAAATAGGTGTTTCCTATCTTTTGCCGAGTAAGTTTATCGAACTGGAACATTTTAAGACGGTGTTCGATCGTTTTATCACCCAGATGCAAATGTGGAACGAGAAAATGCTGCAGTTCTCGAGAGGAGAAGTCCCTCAGCATGCCGAAGAGGCATCTGGAAAAGAGAGTGGAGAAGGCTCTCCCGTTGGAGGAGTCGATCCTAGCTTCTTTATGCGTATTTAGTTGTGTTGTTGGACGGGTGGTTAGGCACCCTTTAGGGTGCATGAGGTACCTCCGGTGTGCTTTGCGTATGGGATTTTCTATTCCTATGGCTTGGGAGTGTTCGGTCTGCCGCCTTTGCAGTAAGGGAAAAATGTAAAGCGGGAGCTTTCATTTTTCCTTACTGCAGCCCGCGTAGCGGGCCAGAGCCCGGAGGGCTCCAAAGGCGGCAGACCCGCCGGTTAGTCTGCAATTCGGTCTTGGAAGAAATCCGACGGCTACTACTCGGCCCATTGTGAGTGCCTAAAGGATGTCGTCAAATGAAAGATTGATAAAGAGAAAAAGAGAAGGAGAGAGAATGAATGGGAAAAAGGACATATAGGCGACTTGTTTCTGCATTCCATATCCCCCTCTATCTCTCTTTTTGTCGCCTAATTTTGACGACACACTTTAGTGTAGGATATTGAAATTTTTCACCGCGTAAAATATCGATGGAACATCGAAGGGAATTTACTTATTGGTATTTTCCTTTTCGCTGGATCTTCTCGAAAAAGGTCGTGGATCATTTTAGACAGTGTAATCGTGAAAATCCCTATGATGTGATCGTATGCGGTGCTGGTCATGCGGGATGTGAGGCAGCGCTCATGGCGGCTCGTCGCGGGGTTCGTGTTCTGTTGTTGACGGGCAATAACGATACCATCGCGCAGATGAGCTGTAATCCTGCCATTGGCGGTCAGGCCAAGGGACAGATCGTACGTGAAATCGATGCATTGGGGGGAGAGATGGCAATCAATACCGATGCGACGGCGCTGCAATGGCGCCTATTGAATCGTTCAAAAGGTCTGGCAGTCCAATCACCGCGGGCACAAAGTGATAAGAGGGCTTACCAACTGCGCATGAAATGGGTACTGGAGCAGCAGGAAAATTTGGTCCTCTTTCAGGCTTTAGTAACCGATCTTCTGGTGGAAGATGGCCGAGTCATAGGTGTTCGGACGCGACTGGGACTCGAATTTTTTGCCACCAGTATCATTTTAACCACGGGGACATTTTTACATGGTATTATTCATG
>JAIRRP010000044.1 GCA_031255915.1 Puniceicoccales bacterium
CTGAAGATCGGCTACAACCGTGCGGCCCGGATTATGGACCTACTGCGGGAGAGGGGCCTCGTCCACCAGGAGGAGAACCAAACTTCTGATTTGGATTAATGGTACACCTCACATACCTGCCTGAATTTTCTTAAAGAGACCAAACTGGAAACCTTTTCGCCTGAAATGGGATATGCTCGATTTTTCTTTCCATTATACATGCTATGCCTGACGTAATAAAATTTTTTATTCCAGCCTAGGAATATCATGATTTTTGCTATTTTTCTCAAAAAAAAAGAAAGAAGCTACTTAAGAAAAAAACAGTATAATATCCCTCCGTGCCCTATCTTTATCTTCTTTCCTTCTATTAAAAGCATCCCTCTGGGCGAGGAGGAATTTCTCCTCGAGTTCAGGATTATCAGGATCATCCCTAAGTTGGCGCATAAGATCGGCCATATAAAGGGCGTCACCAATTAAAAAACCCTCCTTAACAAAGCTCAAAAAGTCTTGCCGAGTGAGAAGGTCTTCTCGCTCAGATTCAAGTAAATTTGGATCATTCAAACGCTTCCTAACCATAGAAAGTTCTGTTTTTGTCCCTGTCGTAGCGCAACCAGACAAAAATATGGTTAATAAAAATAAAAGCTTAATTTTCATAACAATAAGCAGAACAGCATTATAGCTTCGGAGCAAGTCCTTTTCTGATGTCTCGAAAATAAGGCGCGGGATAATATATCTCGTCTCTAGTTTGATGACGTCAAAAAGCAATAGCAGATGCCGTTAAGACACACTTTATTTTCTAAAATGAGGCATAATTATAAAGTCAATTGCTACTTCTTGCATGGCATATTGGCAGTTTCAATGGCTGAGATTTCTACTACCCAGGAATCATCCTGGCTTCCGATTTTTTCTCTTGACAAGAACATTTATGCTTCTTCAAAGGAGCCCCTGTATCGCAGGGTGGAGCAGTCTGGTAGCTCGTCAGGCTCATAACCTGAAGGTCCTAGGTTCAAATCCTAGCCCTGCACCCAAGAGGAATTTCTCTGCTTTTTTTCAGGCCCTTTTTCCATAAGCTAATATTTTCGCTTCCCGAGTCGTTCATCGAAAAGAAATGAAATTTTTTTACATATATGCCGATGTCATTATCTTAAAAAGATGTAAAAAGTGAAAATTTTTACATTAAGTGAATTTTTTTTCATTTTATAATTGACAGCTTCCATAATGACCCATTCTCCCCAATATCTGGTCGTCATCAGATTAAAATCCCATTCCTTAATCCACTTTACTATCTATGAATCGTTTTACCCCTAAGCTTTTGCGTGTCCTTATCGTTTCGGTTCTGCTTCCCCTCAGCGGGTTTGGGCAGATGCTTCCGGAAACCGCCGGTAATTTGCAGCGGTCTATTAATGCCCTACAGGTTAAGATAGGTATTTTGCAGAATCAGCAAGGGCTGGCTGATGATCCAGCTAGCCGACTTTTTCTGCAAAAGTTAAAGCGGTTGTTATACAATTTGCGTGAGATTTCTAGGAGAGCCAATACTTCTACTGGCCGGCTCAACGTAGCCACTATTAGAAGGTATTTGCATACGAACCTCCAGCAGTCTGCTTTTACCGATGCGAATGGAGCTCATACGGCCAATGTTTTCCCGGCTGTTGCTCCGATGAGCCCGTTTACAGTAGGAACAGGAAAATCAAGCTATCAAGCTTTTAGTTTAACTGTGCCTTTGCATCAGTCCGTAAATTCAATTGCTCCTGGAGCGGCACTGCAGTATCCTCCAATTAATAATGTAGCTGTTATTCGGGGTTTTAAAACTCAAGCAGCTGCAGCTTTATTGCACCCAAACCTTATCCCTCCTATCCCCACTCAAGCACAAGTGGAGAATGCCATCGAAGAATACGCGAATTGTTTTTCAAATGGCATAGTGTTAAGACAGCTTCATGGAGGCGAAGTAATCGTGCGTTGCTGTCAAGGGGGCGCTTCAGAGCCGGGAAGCTGGTGGGTATCTTTACAAGATTTTCCTCTTTCACTGCAACAGTTGCGAGAAAATCTCGCCAATTTGCCCAACTGGAATCAAGATGGAAATTTAGAGTTTTTCGTGGTTCCTGAAGAGTGTAATATCACGGTTCTCGAAGGCGTAGTCGCCGCACAGCAGTTAAATGGCGGTAACTTAAGATATTTTCAGCTTCGGGGAGGAGAACATTACGAAAGGAACTTTCTAAATAATGTCAGTCAGAGGGTGGAAGTTACTAAGAATTATCTTCAAGGAGGGGCTAAAACTCAAATATATGTTCTTTTAAATGGCTCTTATAGTAATCATAATGTCGGCATTGCCTTTAGCAATGCCAACGTTGACTACATCCCCTGCCTTGCTATTATTCCCACTGGGTGGGATGTAGAGCTGGCGATAAACTAAACTAATCTAGACTTTATCTCAAATCTCAACTTATACTAAATCTATGAAAAAATCAATATTAAGTGTCGCTTTGGTGGGTTTTATGGTGCATGGTCATGCAGATCCTATAGCTCCAGAACAAATGGTAACTATTTTGCAAGAAAAGCTTCCTGCAAATATTCAGAATTTTAGTCAACAGATAGTATTACTGAAATCAGTACAGCCAAGGAAACGGCTCATCGACCTAATGATTCCTTATGTCACTTTACTGGATTTAACAAGGGCTCGGAATGCAAATGCTTTAATGACAATGCCGTATATAGCTAATCTATGTCCTCAAAATCAGCGCCGTTCATTAGAAGAGCGCAGAGTAACTATCGGATGTCTCGATACGGAAACGCTTTGTTGTATAACTAAACCAGCGCTTGAATTACTGTATCTTTCAGGCCGTGATATAGAAGGCTTTCGAAATGATGTGCCAACATCAGATTCCTCAGAATATTACGTTCTATATGAAACCATGGGGCCTTTGGCTCAGATTTATCTGGATGCTAAACTGAATCAAGATAATCCAGGATTTGTACTTCCGGAATTTGAAGATGAAGTTTTGCCAACACTCATCGCCTGTCCTAATCCCAATGACAAAGAAATTCCTCTAAGGAATCATGACGGAAGCATTAATCCAGAATATTTTGAAAAATGGTATGATAATATCCATGATGTCTATAATATAAGTCAAATAAATTTATCCGTATTATCATGGTTATTTTCAGATAGCGACCGTTCTCACCAAATTTTTGAAAGCCTCAGCCTCAACAACCTCGACTCTAGATTGATAAGCAATCAGTATAGAATTCTTTCCCAATATGCGATTCTTATTAAGCAATAAATAATATTTAGCAGTATTTGTCTATAGGAAGATAAATTTCTCGAATAATGGGAAATTTCTTCAAAAAATCTCAAAGTGACCGGATACCTGTCCGGTCGCTTTTATTAAGGGATACGCTTATCAATGTATCGCCATCATTGAAACAGGATTTGATGTGGAGCTTTTATAAAAAACGAGAAAAATAAATTTTTACTGTATTAACCATTATGAATAAATCTATAATATATCAAATGTTAATGGTGGGTGGCTTGGCTGCATCGCCCGTTTAGACTGACTTAACTCCAAGAGGATACCGCTCTCGTGCAAAAAGAATCTCAGAGAAAAGTTGATTGCTATAAATACTCTCCGTAGTTCCCCATAGTAGCGGCTCTCTGGGAGAAGTTTTCAAAATACGGCATTGCCATCGAAAATTTTGGAGATACTAAAGTGGTCTGGAGGTTTTTTATGAAGGAAAGAACTGCTCCTGCCGCGGTAAAAATAGTCAGAGGCGAAGGGATATGTTTGTTTTCCGAAAGCGGAGAAAAATATCTCGATATGATATTCAGCTGGCTCGTTAACGTGCATGGACACGGCAATCGAGAAATCGCAGAGGCCATAAAAAGAAGATGCATCAGCGTCGTGACAACGTTTGATGCAGGGTTCGAAGACGGAGCGAATTTTGTGATCAACAAGGCCTTGGAAAGTGTGATCCCCTACGTCCATTGGGAAAAACGATCTATCTTTTTCCGCCTTATTGCGTGAGCGTGGATGATTTGGCAAGAACATACGACGTGATCAATAAGTACTTATGAAAATTACCTTCGAAAAAGCACTGGACATCTTCAATTATCCGTTTTTTAAATTACTGAGGACCGCCCACGGGGTTCACGTGAAAAATTTCGACGAGCAATCAGTGCAGATCAGCGATATTTTGAGCGTGAAAACCGGAGGATGTTTCGAAGATTGTGCCTACTGCGCCCAATCCATCAAAAATGGAACAAAGATTCCCAAGCAACCGCTGTTGGATTTAGAGACGGTGCTGGATGCGGCCCACAGAGCCAAAAAACTCGGCGCGAGTCGATTCTGCATGAGTGCGTCCGGTCGCTGCATATCATCGGAGGCCGAGTTCGAAAAAATATGTGAAATGGTGAGATTCGTGAAAGCTCTCGGCCTGGAAACCTGCGCTACGCTCGGATTTTTGACGGAAATCCAGGCCGTAAAACTGAAAAAATCTGGACTGGATTACTACAATCACAACGTTGATACATCTCCGGAATTTTATCCAAATATCGTTTCCACCAGGACCATCGACGATCGCATCAAGACCATAGAAATCGTGCAGAAAGCTGGAATTAACATATGTTCCGGGGGCATTGTCGGCATGGGAGAAACCAACGAAGACAGAATTAAAATGCTGATTTTGCTCGCGAATTTAAAAACTCCACCTCGCTGTGTCCCTATAAACAAATTGGTAAAAATTCCCGGCACCCGCGTCGATGATTCAAATTCCATAGATGATTTCGATTTCGTGAGAATGATCGCATTGGCACGAATCCTGATGCCGAAGTCATACGTAAAAATCGCCGCCGGACGAAACACGCTGTTCGAATCGACCCAAGCTCTGTGCATGTTCGCCGGGGCCAATGCGTTATTTTCAAGTGAAAAACTGCTAACAGTCGATAACGTGAAACCCGGAGCTGATAAAATTTTGTTCGATAAACTAAATCTCCACATAGAAAATCCACGATTGGATAGCTGTTGCATTTGAGGAAGGCATAAAATAGCGCCTTATATGCGAGCCCAGAGGCTTAACGTACTCGTTCGAACACGAACGATGAACAGGTTACAGGTCAGCGATAGCCAATTATTAAATTCGAAACGAAGGGAGGTAGCGCTGTTAAGAGCTCTATCTCCTCCAAAGCGGCCAGAGGATCTTATTCGGTCGCTTTTGTCTCTGCTACGCTATCGTCTTCGGTAAATTTAACTAGGGCTTATGCATTGCCCTATCATCGAAATCGGATCTGATGTAGAGATTCTATGAAATTTTCGATTCCGAGATATAATATCTTATGAATAAAAATAAATCCATAAAGGCCATTATTTTAGGTCAATGAGGGGGCGCGGTGTATCGCCATTCTCCATTAGAGGATGTCATCAAAATCAGGCAGTAAAAAGAGAGATAGAGCGGATATGAAATGCAGAAACAAGTCTCCTATGCGTCCTCTTTCCCATTCCATCTTTCTTTCCTTTCTTTTTTCCTTTGTTAATCTTTTTTGACGACACCTATTAGGACAAGAGAGAGGGCGGCTAATAAAAATCTTGACCATCAATACATTATTCTCATTAATAACTCTGATAATTGGGAGGATATGGATAAGCTAAGTAGTGTAAATGCCAGTAGTGCATGGCAGCAGGTATGGAATCAAATCTGCAACTCTGTAAAACAATTATTGGGATGGGAGATAAAGCAATCTTCCATATCGTCTGCCATGGGTAACACACCTGCCGTGGGAAGTTCTACGACCCTAAAAATATCCACAGACGATCCTGCTGCTCAACGGACCGCGCGTCTAGGAAAAATAGATTCGATTATTAGCAATCTGGAAGAAGCAAAAACATCGGCCCCGAATTCCGTTTATGCCAAAAATGCAGATCGATGGATTGCAGAACTAAATGATATTAAAAATACCCTGAGTCAGGAAAATATATCTCCTGAGCAAGTTCAAGATACAACTCAGAGGTTAGGCCAAATCATCAATGTCATCATATCGCCTGACATAAATGGAGCTAGCGACGCTGTTGGCGAACTTTTGAAGAAAGCAACTTTGCATATGAGCAAGGATAACCAAATGTTGAGCCCTGAACATAAGGCTGAATTTTCACGAGAAATTGGGAACATACTGAGTGGATTTGAAGGCTACAACCCGGATCGTAATCCTCTACATCAGGGACTTTCCGCCTTGAAGAATCTAGTCAATCAAGGCAAAATGACATATGGAGATTTTTGCAATGCGATGCTAGATTTACAGCAGATAGTCACTGCTAATGTGACTGCTTCCGCAGGCACAATTCCAGGGATTCAATAGTGACATAACACACGCGGAGCCGTGTCGGCACGAGGTAAATTGATCTCAAGTCCGAGAATACAAAGCATCACAAGATGGCCTAGAGGGCGTCATCAAAAAAAGGTCGACAAAGGGAAAAAGAGAGAGAAGAAAGATGACACATAGGAGGCACGACCTATCAGACGAATTATGGAATAAGACGGAAAGGTTGCTGCTGGTGAAGGAGGGGGGACGATTAGGCGGCACGGAAAAGATAATCGACTCTTTATAAATGCAGTGTTTTGGATACTGAGGACTGGAACCTCCTGGAGAGACCTTCTGCCGGACTTTGGAGATGGGAAAAACACCCACCGCTGATTCAGCCGATGGAGGGATCGCGGTGTGTGGAAAAAACTGGTCGACAATCTACATGGCGAGCCAGACCTGGAGTGAATAAGGTTGGTCATCCGCTCATGAGTCTTTGCAACAGAAGGTACAGGACCGGATTGCATTCACCCGCACGGCACTGGAGCGAAGGGAGGTAGTCAGGCAATGGCTTGCACAAAAGGGGGCTTCATACGAAATTATATGTGGTCGTAGATAAGGTTTGTCGTCCGCTTAGAGTCATTGCAACGGAAGTTACAGAGCCGGCTTGCAAGTGGGCACTGGAGTGGGTCGCATCCTTAGCTGCCGGTTGTGTTCTTGCTGATAAAGCCTATGATGCCGACGAAATCATCTTTTCCCTTCCCGCCCGCGGCATTGTCCCCATCATTCCGCCGAAGATCAACAGAAAATCTCAACGCCCTTACGATAAAAGTATCTACAAAAAGCGTCCTGTCATTGAAAATTTTTCCTTAAAATGAAAGAATGGCGTTCCATTTCCACTCGATACTTTAAAAATATTCACTCCTTTGTTCCTGCATTCCACATCCGCTCTATCTTTCTTTTCGTTGCCTGATTTTGATGGCATCCTCTAGGTTCCGGAAGGTTTCTAGGGCGTCTCCGGTCGATGGGGCGGGTTTGCCGCCTTTGAGCCCTTCGGGCTCTGGCCCGCTATGCGGGCTGCGGTAAGGAAAAATGAAAGCTCCCGCTTTGCATTTTTCCCTTACCGCAAAGGCGGCAAACCGAGAGCTCCCGAGCTTGGGAGTTTTGTCGTTGTCCTAGAAGGCATCGTCAAAAAAGGTCGACGAAGGGAAAAGAGGAAAGAAAGATGGAATGGAAAAAGGGACATATAGGAGACTTGTTTCTGCATTCCACATCTGCTCTATTTCTCTTTTCGTCGCCTGATTTTGATGGCTTTCTCTGGCATTTTAATGGCAATTACCCATCGTCAATATCGACGGCTTTACAAGGGTTTTGGCATTTCCGTTTCCTTCTAAAGTCTGGGATCATCTGCCATAAAATATTGCCATAATTCCATAGGCACCTCCTCGGAACGTATTTTGTCGGAACTATCGTGGCTGCAAAGAAATGACAACCATGCATTCGCTATAGAAGGCGGGAGGTATTTTAATGCCAAATGCTTCATCTGCTTCCGTCGCTCCGTAAAGAGACGCCGTATCATTGATTTCTTTTCCTTAAGAAAAAAGATGGGAGCCTCTTTTCGACTCATGCTCAGCAAAACGGAATCGACGGCCGGTTCGGGAAAGAAGCATTTTCGAGATACCGGATGCATCTCTTCCAAATCATAGGCCGATTGTAAAAATATAGCGATGGGACCCATGGATTTCGTACCTACCTTCGCAAAAAAACGCTCCGTGGTTTCCCGTTGCAGTAATACGACAATGCGAGAAGGTAAAATTTCCTGACTCAATACCGCATCCATCCAGGGTGTTGAAATCGCATAGGGGAGATTAGCCACGATTTTATATTCCTCACAGGGAGGCTTTTGGGCTATGGGAAATTTAACGGCATCTTCGTGAAGTAAATGAAACCTACTCCCCCATTCCTTTTCTAAAGTTTTTTGCAAGTGGTCACAAAGGCGCCCATCGCATTCAACGGCATACACCTCAGCAACCTTTGCCAGCAACTCCTGCGTCAACGTTCCTAATCCAGAACCTACCTCCACAACCACGTCCTGAGGCCGAAGCTCCGCCATTATCAAAGACTTTTGTACGATATTCGGATCAATGAGGAAGTTCTGGCCCAAGGTCTTTCTGGGACGGATACCCAACTCCTTTAAATACCAAAGCGTCCGAGTCAGAGTGAGCATAGGCGTCAAAACACCACCGGAATAGTCTCCATTCAACGGCCTACGCGATCCTCATCGCCCACAGCATAGCTGACATATGCACAAGAAAAACAGAACGAACACCAACGTCGTTCATGGACTAAAATTCCAGGATGTACCATGTTAACGTCGACGTGCGTTACGCGTCTTCAAAAAGGACTCGAAGGCATGGATGAACGGGATCTCTGTTGAAACGCAAAAAGAATCAACACCGCATCGACGAAAACGGTCCTCAAGCTGCTGAGCTCGCGAACGTACCACATGGGCATAACGCTCCTGAAAACTTCGAGAGCAGGTATTCATCTCCACTATTTCTCCCGTCTCACCATCCTCCCAACGGATCCACCCTACGGCCGGAATAGTTCGTTCGCGGGGGTCTTCTATGCACACGCACACCACGTCATAATGCCGATGCATCCATTGCAAAGACCGAAACTCCTCTTCCGATAACATTCCCGTAACATTTCTTTCACCCGGTAGAAAATCGCTCAGAAGAAAGATAATCGTACGGCACTTCAGGACTTGGCGAATGAAATTCAAAGCCTGATGATAATGGGTACCCCTTCCCTGAGGTTCAAAAAACAGTACCTCTCGGATGATGCGAAGGATATGGTTTTTCCCCTTATTAGGAGGAATATAGGCCTCGATGCGATCCGTAAAAAGTAATAGGCCGACCTTGTCGTGATTTTTTGTCGCTGAAAATGCGAGCATACTCGCCAGTTCACCCGCTATGTCTCGTTTCGACAATTCCCCACTACCGAAATCCAAAGAAGCACTTAAATCGACCGCAATCAACATCGTTAATTCACGCTCTTCGCGGAATTTCTTGATGTAAGGACGATCCATCTTGGCGGATACATTCCAATCGATCATCCGAATGTCGTCGCCTGGGGAGTATTCACGCACTTCTTCAAAGTCCATCCCCTGTCCTTTGAAGACACTGCGATAAGCTCCCACCAAAGGATCACTCAATAGTCGACGTGTCTTAATCTCCAGCAAACGGACTTTTTTAAGTATTTGCTGGATTCGCTCCTGCCGCTGTTCCTGATGTACGATCATTTTTTTACATTCTATGGAAACATATTCTCAGGGTACAGGAACCGTGTTGAGGATACGAGAGACGATGGTTTCCGGCGTAATCTCCTCCGCATCGGCTTCGTAAGTCAAAAGAATCCTATGGCGCAGTACGTCTATGCCGATTGTCTTCACATCCTGAGGGACCACATAAGCGCGTCCCTGCAGAAAAGCCCATGCCTTCGCCGCCAATGTCAATGCAATGGTCGCCCGCGGCGAAGCACCGAATTGAATGAAGTGGTTGATATTCATCTTGTAATCCGATGGCTTGCGCGTCGCAAAGACGATATTGACGATGTAATCCACCACTTTCTCATCGACATAGATGCGATCCAATATCTTTCGAGATTCTAAAATATTTTCCGGTGATACCACGGGACGAATATCCGAAAGTACCTCCGTCTTCGACATCGACTGCAGAATTCGCTTTTCCTCATGAATATCCGGATACTCCACCTTTAATTTCATCATAAAACGATCGACTTGCGCCTCCGGAAGAGGATAAGTTCCCTCTTGATCGATGGGATTTTCCGTCGCCAAAACCAAAAATGGTTCTGGAAGACGGAACGTCGTATCGCCAATGGTTACCTGGCGCTCCTGCATCGCTTCTAACAATGCACTCTGAACTTTCGCCGGTGCGCGATTGATCTCATCAGCCAGTACCACATGAGCAAAAATAGGACCTTTCTTCGTCTCGAATGTCGCCTCACGGGGATTGTAAATCAGAGTTCCAACAATATCAGCCGGTAGAAGATCAGGCGTGAATTGAATGCGCTTGAAACTCGCCTGAATTGCTGACGCTAGGGTCCGAACCGACAGAGTTTTAGCCAATCCAGGAACCCCCTCCAGCAATACGTGCCCGTTTGTCAACAAC
>JAIRRP010000072.1 GCA_031255915.1 Puniceicoccales bacterium
CGGTGCTCGTCGAGGACCTTCAAGGGGATTTTAAGCAATTGGAAGCCATCCTGCAGCACGACCTCTCACGGCGTTACCGCCATCCCGAAAAGGAAGAGCTTCCGCTACTGGATCCGCGGCGCTCATTGGGATCGGTCATCAAGGTATTCCATCCTCATAAGGATTACACCGAGGAGCATAATCACTGGATTGCGACCATTCCTCCGTACATCAAAGACCTCCTTTTTGTCCTAAAAGCCTACTACAGGCCCTCCTGGGGGCAGGATTGGCCCCAGTGTTTTTCGGTTGACTGGATCAATGGCCACCTGGGCTATGTCCTCAAATATTCCGGCACAAAGCTCATCGCTCGCTATTTACGCGTTGGATTTACTGACCTCCATACGGGAAGACTCTTTACGCTCCGGCAGGACTTTTATCCGGCCTGTAAGTGGCAGATGGAAGATGACATTACCGCCTCCGTCATCGTCCCATCGGAAAAAATTTCCGACCTAAATGCGGAAGGTCATCCCTCGGTCAAGTTCGTCAGCAATTGCGAGTACCGCCTCTACCAACGGCCCGATGAAGCCGTAATACCGGGATGTGACCACAAAGCGGAATATGCCATGACACTGCCTGAGACATTTACCTGCAATCTGCACCCCATCACGCGGGAAGAAGCGAAGAAGATGGTCTCCGACAGCATTGCATTTGCCCGCTATACCGAACCGATGCAGCAGTTCCTCAGGGAATTCGCCCAATCCACCACAGGCCCCCGCTTCGCGGCTTGTCCCTCCGTGAGACGACGCATGCCCAATGGTACTTTCAGCACCAATCCGCGCTATCTCGAAGACCGAGAAGACCTGACGAGCTCACGTAAGGCCTATCTCCTTCGCACCTCCACACGTCTGGCACGACAACTGCCCAAGGATCAACCCGTTCACTACAGTGCCCAAGCGATCATCTCAGGGCGTCGCAATAATCCACCGGAAGAAAACATCGCGCCACTTTCCGTCCACAATCCGCTCCATTACCTCGAGTTGCCGGAGCTTTTTATGGAATACGCCTCTAACATGACCGGTAAATCGCCTTCGACAACGGGCAGTGGACTGGAGGGCGTCATGACCAAGCGGCCCTTCAATGGCCTGAGCACGATCACCGACCTCAACAATGCCCTAACGAGCTTCCTGTTGACCGGTTATCAGGGCTTCATATCCTCAGCCGGCTTCCTGGGGCCTCACCATCCCATAGGCCATGACGTGACTTACCTCATCCCGGAGATATGGTGTCGCATGTCGGCGGAAGAACGTGACGCTTCATTTCTTATAGAACATGATTATCTGGAACCCTGTTGCGACTTCACACATGAAGGCCAGTGCGTCGAAGCCAGCCGATTGGGTTATCGCATCACGGACAGTTTTATCAAAACCTTCGGTGGACGCATTTTTTCCAGCCCAGAAACGCTCTTCCCGGAAGAAATGCTACGACCGGAGCTGCAAGATAGGGATATTTTTTCCAAAAGCATGGCGAACATTGTCGATGCCCATCGACGGGCCGCCGAGATATTTTTCAACGATGGCTCCATCGAAGGTGCCTGTCCGCCACTCCGGGCGCTGTTGGACATCATGGCTTTCGGGGAATCCAACGGATTACGGCGTTCCTCACCGGAATTTCGCCGGATGTTTGATCCCTCAACGATACGTTCACAAGAATGGTATGGCGCGCGATTAGAAGCCTTCCGCCAACAACAGATCCACCACTGGGAACGCTGCTATTGCGAAGTCAAAACATGGTGTGATCAATTATGTTCCGAAGGAAATAATGCCGACGTAATGGTCTTTTCCGCTTCTCAGCGTCTCGACGCCATTGGAGAGCAACTCCAACGACTTCAGTTCCAAGACACAACATACTTCTGCGGCTGCCTCGGCCTCGATCCTTACGTCTGTCCGTAGTGGGCGAGGAACTTCTTCAAGAAAAAGAAGCTTTTCGCCGGCAACAGATCCGCCACTGGGAGCACTTCCATCGCGAGATGAAATCACAGCACTCAGCCTGCATCCAAGAAAATCACAACCATACGTCCTACCCAGTTTGCTCTCAGGAGAATCGCAACCACACATCTCACTTGGCTGACAACACATCTCATTTGGCTTATTTCCAAGAAAATTGCGACCACACATCCCAATCACTACACCCAGCTTGTTCTCAAAAAAACCATAACAATACATCCCATTTGGCTCGCTTTCAAGAGAAAGCGCGATAACATGTCCCACTTGAATGAATGGTATAATCATGACTTCTTCGCAAAAAATTGACATTTAAAATAATTTCGACAGAATATTTTCCACTAAATGGAATGTTTTGACCTTGACAGCTTATCCATAATATGGTGAAAAAGCAGCCGAAGGTAAAAACCTTTAGGAACATTAACTAAATATATGCATATGAATAAATTAAAATTAAAAATTATGGCAACAAGTTTAGCACTTAGCGCAGCAAGCAGTGGAGCATGGGGAGCGATGTCACTAAAACCGGAATTAGATGCTTCATCCGGGTGTTACATTTGGAGAGCGCTTAAAGCAGAGACAAGTCCTGGTTTTTTTTTCCCGGGAGAGGCTCCTTATATTACAGGAGATACCTCTATTATTTCACAAGATAACTCTCCGTTATTCTTATTGCGTTTCGATCCATCATTTCGTGCAGATGAAAATGATTCTAATGTACGTAAAGCACGTGGGCTTTATAATCCCTCAAAAATAGGAACGATATTCGGACCTGCTATCGACTTAAAAGGGAAAAATGTCGTGATACATGTGGTCATGCAACCTTTCCCTGAAAATACCGCAGGTGGTTTATATATACGCCCAGATTTAACATGTCTACCTACTGGCAATCCCATGTCAGTGACAAAACGTTTATCTTTCGGTATCTCAAAAGTTATGATCAATGGTGTTGTGAACACAGTTATTCTAAAAAAAGACAATCAAGAGATAATATTTCAGCCAAATTCGTTGGGAATCAAGATTGAATCCCTTAAGCTTGAGGGTATAAATATACCACAAAATTGCCAACACCTCTCATTTTGGTCTTACGTCGGATTTGATAACACAGTCTTTATCACCTATCATTGGTTAATCAATCGAAAGGATGCTATGAAGCTAAGAAACATTCACCGCATTGCTTTTTTTGCCAAACAATATGGTGACAGTGCATATAGTGCCTGGAGTGCAATCTACTCCAGTGATATGCTTTGGCGAGCCAATTATGAGGCGGTTTGCAGGTCTTTCGGAAAGGATCCTATTTCTAGTACTGCAAATGATGCTGCCAAACAAGCAGCATACCGTGACATAATAAACCTTCCGGCAATTAAAGGATTTTTAGCTGAGTTAAACACACAAGGACATATAAGTATTCTTCGCTTTATGTGGCGATTAAAGGATGATGTTCAAAGTTATGATAATAATAAGGGTGATCTCTTCTACAAACATTCTCACGAGCCGGGATTTGTTTTTCTTTACTCAAATAATTAATTTAGACAAATAAGAGTCCTCCCATGATAAGGGAGGCTCTTATATTTTCAGGTTCAATAAGTTTTCACAAAATTCATTATGAAACTTTGCCCATTTTTTTTGGCTTCTATTCCCATAAGTATACAGCTTTCCCCAGCACTTTCTTGCAAAATCTAAGTTTCCATCCCTTTCGGCATTTTCAGCGTATTCAATCAATACGTTGCGATCAAAATCATCCGAACGTCTTGGTTTATCGAGATCACAAATTGCCCGATAAACACGTTCACAGCACTTTCCATCACGAAAAGGAAACGCTTCCTTCATTCGTTTAAGGTATTGCGGCTCGGGTCGACATTTTCTCTTCAATAGCTTCTCAAGTTCTACAAGAAGATCTTGTTCTGTCGTCACTACCGGCCCAAATCCATCACAATGATAATCAAAATAGCCCATTCGCGACGAAGCACTTGCAGCGCCATTATCGTTGTAGTAATGATCTTTATCAAAAAGATAATAAAGAACAGGCTTTTTAATATAAGCCATCTCAAAAAAAACCGAAGAATAATCGGTAATTAACAGATCATTTTCAATGAAAGCACTTTGAATACTCTTATTCGAACATATCTCTTGAATAATGTAATCCGGAAGATTCCATTGCTTCAAATAGCGTGCTATATTAGCATGTGGGAAAAATACAACACGATATTGAAAACGATCCATCATGTTTTTTAACTCATTAGAAGAAAGAAAACTTTTCCAACTAGCAGCAAAATGAGAACTACAAAACAATTCCTCCGTCATAGAGATATCAGGTCTCCATGTTGGCATAACCACAATCGATTTTTGAATTCTTTTTACATGAGAATTTTTTTTTAAAAGCAGAGCATCATGTCTAGGAAATCCAAGCATCTGGACTTGAAAAGGGAAAAAAGAATAAGTACTGTCTGATTTTCTCATTGCATAGGTCCCATCTGGGGTGCAAGTCAAAATTATATTCATTTTTTTTCTATTAAGCCAAGCAGATATATCATCTCTATTCATGCCATGCTGCAAAAACACAAAGTCTTTGAATTTCAAATAATCCAGTCCACAAAAGCGTGTGATGTGTATATCGATATGAGATGATATGATCTTCGAAGCTTTCATAAGAGCGTTTTTGTATACTCTCCCTCCAAATGGTATTAAATTAAACCCTTCTTTTCGTAAACGTTTCCAATGAGGTGATGTCTTTACTAAAACAAACTTGATATTTTTTTTTAGCTGACACCTATGAAGATAGCGATACAAATGTTCTGCGTTGTCATCTGCTTGTGTACTACGGTCCATTAGTAACCAAAAATCCTTACTATTCACTTTGCATTGTTCCTGCCTTACCTTACGAAGATTTTTTTTAATAAAAAAGAACTTACCACATTTTTTTTGAAAAATATCTTCAAAAATACAATTCATTCCGCGAATTTTGGCACAAATAATTTGCGATTCTTCTTGATAAGGAATGACTATTTTCATCTCGAATCCCCAGATATGCCCCCAGCATTTTAATGGTGTTTTTTTACAAAAACTTGGAATGACCTCTTGATAATCGATAAAAAAGTGAAATTGATCATCAGCCCTAATATAAGTCGCTAATACAATTTCCCGCTTTCGTAAATCTATTCCCCTACAATAAAGAATGGGATTATATCGAATTTCCTCCTTTTTGCCTAAGGCAAGCATTCTTATGCGATCTAAATACCAGAAATTCACAACATTGAAACTCTCAATATTATGCGAATCAACATAAGATAATGCTTCATGGACTAGAGCTAAACTCTTATCATACACGTTTTGCTCAAAATGAGCTGCTATAGTTTCCCCTGCCCGAAAATACCATGAAAAATTATAAATAACGACATAATCTAAAAATTGATAATCATCTCGATGTGCAAAAAATTCTCGTTGTTTTAGAAGATCTATGCATTGTAGAGGAAAATTTAGAAAGTAGTCCAAGGATTGTCGGCTATGATTCAGTAATGATGTACTATTTTTTCTTTTTCTATAAAAATAATATGCTTCAGGAACAAGAATCCCATAATCTGTGAATTCAGATTGCAAAATCATTTGAGCCGCAAACTTTCCATCTTCAAAATGATGATCTGAGCCTAATGGAAATAACATTTTTTTGCATTTAATCTTAGAGAGAAGATAAAATGACGAAGTCGAAGACATTATGTTTTTTATAGACCTAGCATTAACACGCTCTATTGGCTTACTAAATCTGAATTCTGTAGGATGAGTGCTATAACGATGAGATATTTCATGAAAAACATATATTCTAGAAGAA
>JAIRRP010000078.1 GCA_031255915.1 Puniceicoccales bacterium
TGCGACCTACATTCGGCAAAAAATCACGTCAAAACCAATCGAGCTCCAGAGCATCGCCTGGTGGAAGGATCATCTCCCAGGCCTCGAGGCCATTCCGACGGAGAACATCACCATTGAAGAGGTGGAACGTGCCAGCGAGCTTCCGAGAGAATTGACCGAGGGTTCGATCGCCGACTGGATGAAGGCATCGGTCGAAACAGACCTAATCCAGGCCTATATTTCCTATACGAGCGATGAGGAATCGGTCTATCGCAGGCGCGTCGCGGTCAAGCTACGCGCGACCGACGCCATGCCTAAGGTCTATCAATGGCTCTCCTCCTACAGTTCCGAGGAAAATGTACCACCCCATTTGGCCGAACAACTCTACAACGGCGTCAGCTACCTCCCATTCGAAGGCCATCTGGAGCTCGAGGCAAGAGAAATCACCGGTTCCTATATGGGAAAAAAGATCAACCTTCTCGGTGGAGAACCCATTTGGGAAACGATGCATGCCCAGGTCCAGGAGGTGACAGAACAGCTTGAAACGGGACGGACAAGCCTCACATTCGGCCCCGCTAAACACCTCGGAGCCGCCGATCTCATCGAATTTACACGCAGCAACCGCCACCGCCTTTCGGTACGCAATTCCGTTGCCCGGACTAGCGGCGAAGCGGAAGGAAGCGGATGCATCGACCAGGGGAAGCACACGCAACTGGAAAATAGCGCCTATGGGCCCGGAAAATACCAAAAAATGATCTTCATCCATCCCGAAGCCCCTGCAACGCGAAGTATTACGATCGACGCTACGGCCATTTCCCGTGACCTTGCCATCCAACTCCGCGAGGAAAATGTCTGCGAATCGGGCATCGTCAAAAAACGGCTCTCGCTGGCCAGCGAAGCTTTTTCAGAAACCACATCATGAGTTCTTTTGAGCCCTTCCTCTATCGCGTCAGTGAGGCCGGTGTGCCACACCACATCCCCTACGCAGCCTATGATCACCAGACGACCTTGCGGAACTTATCGACGCAGGAGGTGGCGAATCTCTACTGGTTACTCGAAACACTCGACGTCAATTACCACTACACGATCAACAGTATTGGCCTGCAACGCCATTATCAAATCAGCGCCACAAACTATCCGCCCATTTTACGACCCACCTTCCAGTCGTTCCTGCTGCGCGAAATGGCCTATGATGCACTTTACAACTATCCTTATATTGGCGCTCTTCGCTTCGGGACTATTTTTCAAGACCCGCAACAGGCAAATCGCTACGGACTCAATCTCTCGATTCACGAAGAAGATGGCACTGGCCATAACCTCTTTTGCCTGACAACCGATGGCGATCACGAATTTCTGGACACGCGCGTTTCCCGTGAATTCAACTTCATGGGCAAGACATGCACACTTCACCTTTACTATAACCCCAGCTACGTCAGCAGCATCTCTCTGGATTCCATTTCCCTCTCGGCTGGATTTTTCTCCAACGAAGAGCTCTGCTTCTCCAATGAATATCTCTGAATTGCCTCCTCCTGAGCACCGTCTCCATCCTCCCCTGCGGGCCTGCCGCCTTTGAGCCCTTCAGGCTCCTGCCCGCTACGCGGGCCGCGATAAGGAAAAATGAAAGCTCCCGCTTTGCATTTTTCCCTTATCGCAAAGGCGGCAGGCAAATTTTCCCACACAGACCCATCTTCCGTATCACCACTCCCCCACACTTTTCTTATTGCACATAATCAATAAATCAACATGACATTTCCTATGCACTATGGACTAAGCTTCCTCCTTATAATCGCTCTACTGGCTCCCAAAGCATGGGCACTTGAACCGATACCGGAAGTCGGTGATCCTCACTTTCCCGACACCATTTCAAAATCCTTACTTTCTCAGATAAAATCTGATTTTGAAGATCCCGTAAATCTCGTCTGCTCTCAGGTAGAGGCCATCATTGAAGAAATTGATAAAATGGCCCTCGCCTCCAATGAAGAGAACTCCATCCTCGACAAAATAGAAAAGCCAGACTTTTCATTCTCTGACCACGTTCGCCAGGTGACCCATATAAATTAAGCACTCATTGCCTAGAGAAATCTCCCTTCGACTCCGTTTCTCATGAAACCGCATCTGACGGAATTTTTCCTCAAAAGATATGAAGCCATTTGTAAAAAAATTATTGTCATGAGGTATCAGATGCTTTTAATCTCCTTCCAGTTGAAAGGAAGGATATGGCAGACTTACAGGTTAAGACATTTGTAAACAATGAGGGATATGCCGTTACCGGAAATACGGTCAGAGGCGAGGACCTCCTCCGAGAGGATGCAAACGATGGCATCATGCGACCCAAGGCACATTCCGGTGATATAGGATTTGTAGGCAATTCTCCTTCTCTCATCATCGATGAAAAAGATACCTACAATCCCTCCGTCAACGCATCCGTCGCCGCACAGAATAAGCCCAGCGGTGCGAGATAATGAGCTTCTTTGGCTACTCGGCTACAAAAACCATCATTCAATCATCTTATGCAACATACATTAAAATCTATCGTCTTAGGACATCTCTTCGCAGCGGGTCTCTGCGTCTCCGGTTACGCCGAATGGAACCCCGAAATAGTGGCAGCAGCAAAAGAATATTTTCAGGGACAGGGTCATTTCTGTGCAGCTAACGACATAGAAAGCATTAACAATTACACACAAACCGCCATAATCATACAGATAGAAGTTTTGAAAATGATCGATAATGCAGGTATTAAAAAAGAGCACCTACTTCAGGTAAGAGAAGAACTTGCATCTGTCTATCAAAATGCCCTAGATATCCAAGGACAAGCCAGCGACATATTGGTTACTCTATTGCCAACAGAGAGACACAGCGGTGATGGCTTTAACTCAGTCCAAACCGGCGGAATACCGCCAAGAGAGGAACCTGACAATTACATCGATTTCTTTCAGCTGAAATCCAACTCAGAAGATTTCACTGAATTCGTCAAAGCTGCACACCTAAACCTTTGTCACGCTTTAGAACTCAATTTCGAGGCTCGGAAGATAATCCATGATTACGCATTGCCAACACAATGTCGCCACCACGCCTGTTGCCTGTAAATTCCATCGGCAACATATTCAGCTATTATAGAATAAAACCATCATTCCATTAGCTCATGCGACATCTGCTAAAAGTCATCTCATGGAACCTCCTCGCAGCGAGCTTATGCGTTTCAGGTTACGCCGAATGGGATCCCAAGGCACTGGCGGCAGCGATAAAATACTTTTCCAGACAAAATCACCCCGAGGTCCTCGAGGCGATAGCAAGTATCGATTATTATACAAACGATGTCACACGCGTGAACGCAGCGGCCTTAAACATAATAGCCAAGAACCCGGATATAGCCAAGAAGGCAGGTATTAAAGAAGAATACCTATCTCAAATAGGAAAAGAACTCGCATCCGCCCACCAAAACGCTCTAGATATCCAAACACAAGCCAGTGACGTATTGATCACTCTATTGCCAGCGGAGTCCAGCGATGATGATCTTGATCTAAACCAAACCAGTGGAGTACCGCCAACGGAGGAATCCATTAGCTACATTAATCACTTTCTACAGGAACTCGACCCGAAATATCTCACTGAACAGATATCCTATGATGATGACCTTGACCTGAGCCAAATCAGCGGAATACCCCCAATAGAGGAATCCAACCGAAAACTTCTCATTGAAAAAGTTTCAGCTGCGCGCTCAAACCATACGCGCATTTTCATGCTCTACTGCGAGATTCAACAGATGGATAGGATGTCACAACTATGACATTACCATACCTGTTCCTGTAAATTCCATCGACGGCATGTCCCA
>JAIRRP010000001.1 GCA_031255915.1 Puniceicoccales bacterium
CGTGTTATTGCCGATCAAGACGTCATGCTTATGCTTTTTTTCATGACTCGGACAGCAGTCGAGGAAATCAGGGTCAGTTTTTATGATAACGGGAGTTTGCGCTGTGGATTCTTTCGGATCGTAGCTGACGGAAATTTTTTCAACGGAGCCTACGCGAACACCGCGAAACTTCACAGATGCGCCTACCTCCAGCCCATTGAGGGAGCCATCAAAACAGAGAATGAAAAAGGAGTCATCTTTCCCGCTTTTTAGGCCCGTTGACAGGAATATAATGGCTGCCAAGAGCAGGGTAAAAGCTAACAAAAAGAAAAAACCGATCAGGGCAGCGGTAGAACCTCGTGTATGACTCATCGATCTCACTCGTGATTAATCTGAATGAAAGGAAAGAAATTTGCGAATTTTTTCTTTATCGGAATGATCTCGTAATTCTTTAGCGGGCCCATCCGCAAGGATGGATTTTGTCTCGGCATCCAAGAAAATCACCCGACCATTGATGGTGAAGATACTCTCCAAATCGTGCGTTATGATGACGATCGTCGCGCCGAAACTCTGGTTGATATTGAGAATGAGCTCGTCGAGATGACGAGCACTGATAGGATCGAGTCCCGCCGAAGGTTCGTCGAAAAAGAGGATACTGGGATCAAGGATCATGGCTCTTGCCAGTCCGGCAAGCTTACGCATACCACCAGAAATTTCAGATGGATACAGGTTCTGGCAGGATTCCAAACCGACCAGAGCGAGTTTTAAAGAGACTAGATCCGCGATGGCATCAGGGGAAAGAGACGTATGCTTTTTTAATGGTAAGGCTACGTTTTCGGCGATCGTCATGGAGCTCCATAGGGCGCCGTTTTGAAAAAGAGTGCCGAACTGTCTGGAAATTTGTTCGTACTGAATCGCGCTGGCCAAGGTGAAATCGATCCCTTGATAAAAAATATGTCCTGGATCCGAAGGAATGAGGCCGATCAGGTACTTTAAAAGTGTACTTTTCCCACAGCCGCTACCGCCGATAATGAGAAGGATCTCGCCATGCTTGAGTCCAAAGGATATGTCACGCATGACGACGTAATCACCATAGCGCGTTTCTAAGTTTTCGACTCTTAGAAATGGTAGCATGGGAATATCAGACGAAAAATACGGTCCTGTGACAACTTTATTTGCTAAATTAGCATGGGAAATGGTTGCGGCTTGGAATATTTTAGGTTCGCCGCCTTTGAGCCCTTCGGGCTCGCCCGCTACGCGGGCCCGCGGTAAGGAAAAATGCAAAGCGGGAGCTTTCATTTTTCCTTACCGCAAAGGCGGCGAACCCGCCAAGCCAAAGGGAGACGGTGCTCGATATATAATTATTCATGTATTCATGAACAGATATTATACTAGACATAATATATATTATACGAAGTAGTGAGAACTTATATTTTTTGAAGGCTCACCTTCGTCACCGCTCCAAATTTTCTCGTCTTGTCTCCTCATGTGACGTTACAATCTTTACCGCTATCGCCACAATTACCACGAATGTTTTCATATATTAAGAGAACAGAAAATCTTCGTTTGAGACACTTTTTAAAGGTACAAGGAAGAGCCCTACGGTCCAGATCCATCCTACCGTAAGCGATAGGAACGTTTTCATATGAGAGAATAAAAAGTCCCTTTTTGGAAGAGTTTTTACCCAAAAGTCTAAAAATTTACTTTCCGTTT
Source organism: Puniceicoccales bacterium (assembly GCA_031255915.1). Taxonomy (GTDB): domain Bacteria; phylum Verrucomicrobiota; class Verrucomicrobiia; order Opitutales; family JAIRLG01; genus JAIRLG01. Next base: position 1,693 of record JAIRRP010000001.1, read on the forward strand.
CTAGCGGGCAATAGCAATGGTCGCTTCAGATCAGCAATCAGTAGCTCCAAGATTACTTCCGCGAATCAATCGCTCTTTTATTCCACTTGTCCCTCTAAATCTAGGCCTTGCCCCTGAGCCTGGCGTTCTCTCATGACGTAAACCCACCGCAATACTTCAGCGACGGGTTGCATGAGCTCCCGAGGGATGTAATCCAGTACCGTACTCATGTCCATCAATGCGTGTGCCAATGGGACATTGCGCATGATGGGAATTCCCTCTTTTTTGGCGACAGCGATCATCTGTTCCGCCACGACACCGATACCTTTGGCTAAAACCATGGGGAATGGTACCGTCTGTTTTTCAGGCTCATAGAGCAATGCAATGGCCATATGTGCGGGATTAGTCACCAAAGCGCTGGCTCCTTTGGTGCGCTGTGGAGGGTCTTGTTCAATCATCTCGCGGTGAATTTGCTTTCGCTTGCCCTTAATTTGAGGATCACCTTCCGACTCCTTATACTCGCGCTTCACCTCATCCTTACTCATCTTGAGTTGGTTCGTCCAATTGCGCCTTTGAAAAACAAAATCAATGGCCGCAAAGATGATATAAACCAGGATGACGTTATTGGAAAAGCGTTTCAGGACAGCCGGCAGTAGTTCTAATACTCCTTTTATTCCCGCTCTTGGCAGCAAAAGGAGATCATGAATGACATTTTTGATGACGAGAAAAATGAGTGTCGAAAGGGATAGAATTTTTATGATGGATTTTCCGAGCTCGAAGAGATTTTTTTTTGAAAATATTTGCTTTAATTTGGAGGCAGGGTTAATCCGATTGATATCCGGGAGTAATGGCTTGGTCGTGAACAGTACGCCCACTTGTGCAAAATTTACCACAAGGGCTAATAAAACGACGACACCTCCTATGGCTAAAATGATAGAAAGCATCTGTAAAATTATTTTCCATAAAAGCTCTTGGTAGCTCTCATCAAAATTTTTTGAGAAGAAATAAGAAGGGGTGAGGATGAGTTGACATAGTTTTTGAATGCTTTTCTCCCAGTTCATACTGATGTAAGTAAATAAGCCGATGATAAGGACGGCTGAATTCACATCCGTACTTTTAGGGACATTTCCCTTTGCTCGCGCATCGCGAATACGCTTAGGAGAAGGAGGCTCCGTCTTGTCGCTCATAGTTGGAAGAAATGGTTAATGAATTGGGCCATCTTCCCATTACCGTAGAAATAATGCTGAAAGAGCTGGCCCAAAAAGGAAAGGTAAAGTAATAAAAAGAACATGGAGAGCCAGCTCTTGATCGGCATGGCGAGGACAAATACATTGAGCTGTGGGGCGAATCGACTGACCATTCCCAATCCGAATTCCGCCAAAAATAAGACGATCAGTACCGGAGCACATAGGCAAAACGTCACTTCCATCAGTTCATCGGCGAAGACCAGAAAGAACTGCGATAGGTCGGATTCAATGGTGATGGTTAACTGAAATACCGGCCAAATTTCGTAGGTTTTATAAACTAGGGTCAGGAAGAATAGGAACCCATTGGTAATGAAGAAAAACACCGTCAGCGTCTGTAGGAGAAAACTTCCCAATAGAGAAGTTTGTGTACCGGCAATCACGTCGAAGGTCGTGGCCATGGAGGCCCCACGCTGAACATCGATGATAAAGCCGACACCTTCGGCGATGAAGAAAATAAAGGTTCCGACAAAGCCCAATATCAGTCCAATGGTCACCTCTTTGAAGAGAATGGCGAAAAGTGTTAATAGCTGCAGTTCTCCCTTAGGAAGTGTCGGATAGAGGAAGTAGAATAATGGAAGTGCCATTCCCAGGATGATCACATTGCGTCCCATTCCGACAATGAATTGTTTTGAAAAAACAGGAATGATGGCCAGTGCAGCGGCGAGACGGGCAATGGATACCAATAGCAAAAAGCAGATGCGCGCTAATTCACCTAAAACAGAAGAATCCATTTATCCCTATTTTTTAATTAGGATGGAAAAGGTTGAAAAAAGCTGATCTGAAAAACGCAACAATTGCCCACCGATCCAGTAGGACGATAGGGAAAGCATGATGACGATACAGAAAAGCTTGATGGCGAACCCAAGGGTCTGTTCTTGGATTTGCGTCAGAGCCTGAATCAGGCTCATGCCCAGACCGACAAACGTCGCGACGAGGATTGGCGGCATGGATAACATGAGCACCAAGATCATCGCCTGAGCCG
>JAIRRP010000056.1 GCA_031255915.1 Puniceicoccales bacterium
ACCCAACGGTGGAAAATTCAGGAAATGCTCTCTGAGGTGGAGGAGAGCAATGAAAAAATTGCAGAAGCCAATAAAGTTCTCGCTCAAATTAATGCTGTTCAGGCAAGCGCCACTAAAGCTGGCGAAAACGCTAAAGCCATCATCCCCATCGATATCCAATTCTACTTTCAGGAACATGATATCGAAAGCCCTAATACAAATTTCACATCCCCTCAAGACATGCTTTACTACAGAGATTCCCCTTTTGGTAAACGCATGATTTATCTCCAAAATGAACGCCAGACCAACCCAGGTGGAATGTTAGGTTTCCTCATGCAGGGCCTCATAAAAGATCAAGCGGAAGGAGAAGGAGGAGAGGGAAATGCACTACCCTCAACACTCAAGACACCCGACCTCTTGGAACTTGGTAGCATGAGGTATGTCTATAACAAACAAGCCTATAATAACATTAATTATGGAAAACTTGCCGATAGCAGCGTGTATGTTGCTCTTTCAGACTTGGAACACATGAAAACTTACGGAAGTAAGAATAACGTAAAAGGTAAAAAGCTTTGGGAAATCTACTGGAACGAACGGAAACATTATTACACTCATCCCGAAGACAGGCTTAAATCGCCCATAAGAAAGTTCTTAGATAATTACGTCTTAGGCAATCTTCAGGCATTTCGTGGAGATGGGATGTCCCCATTTCCAGATGACAATATAGGTGAAAATTCTAGCTCCACCGATCGACACGAGTATCGCTTAAAAAATACTGCACCAGCTAGAAATGCATGGTCATCAGGCTGCCACTATAGTTACACAGCGGGAAGAGCTGCAACGGCCGGCGGACTTGATGATGACACTTATCGCAACGATAGAAACTCAAAGGGTTTCCTAGAGGCACTAGATTTAGTATGCCACCAAAAGTTTTATAAGGATTATTATGCTAATCTAACCGAGCCATGGTACGATTGGAATGCCTACATCATGCTTTACAAAATCGAAGCTCTCAGTGATGCCTATGGCTATGAAGTAACCGACATTGCGATGCAGTACCTCCTAGGCTCTAAAGCCGCCACCACTGTAAAAGAAGACCTTAATGCGCTTTTGGATCCCGACGGGACGCGCGAAGCCAATGGGGAACGTGTTTACAGTGAAAACGAAATCATTGACATCAAAGCCTACATCGACGGAGAAAATCTCTTCGGAAGCGAAGACATCGATATCGCTACAGAGAGGAAAGAAGTCCTTACTTACTATTGGCACCACAGTGATCTGAGATCCGATGACTATAGGATTAGAGGAATACTCGATGCGACCATGTCCTCAGGAGCAACTGACCTAAGTGTTAATGAAGTTGCGCTATGGAGTGAAAACTTGCGCATCTACATCGATAAACTGACGACCGATCAGCAAATTGTTAATACCCGCATGCAGCGACTCCTGCAGCGTTGCAACGAAACGAGTTCTCTCGCAACTCAATTACTAAAAGTGATTATGGAAGGATTTAAGCAGGTCGCTCATAGTATTCGCTAAGGATAAAATATCATGTCTAAAAAACGCAAAGCACTCAAAAATATCTCCAATGCCATCGTTCATTCCGCCAAAAAAGTGACTGATTCCGGTATCCTATCTCCCTTAGTGGACCGCTTATCGAACATTAACGATGAACATGTGGAAGCACTTTATGCCCTAGGATACGACTTTTTTCATGGAAAAAAATACAAGGAGGCCGAAACCATTTTCTACTTCATATGCAATCTGAACCATATGGAAAAGAAATACTGGAAAGCGCTAGCCGTAACGTTTTTTCTACAAAAAAAATATCCTTCTGCCCAGGCCGCCTATTTCACCTCTCTGATGCTCGATCCAACGGATGTCGAGATGATGTCTGCCATGGCCGATTGTGCCATAGCCATGGGAAATGTCCCTGATGCCGACAATCTCCTAGCCGCTACGGCTGAAATGTCTGACAATTACCAACAACGATCTGATCTCGGCCAAAGGGCCAAAGCTTTATTGGAAATGCTGCGTGGTCAGATAGCTGTTGCAGAAACTAATCCAGATAAAACAGCAGAACCTCAAAACAAGGAAATTTTATGAAGACTATTGCCGGTTGGAGTATCTCGTCCTCAGCTGACGCCTTTTGGGTCAAGCAGCTGGAAGCTTGGCAAGCAGGGAAAAGTGAAGAATTTAGCGCCGAATCTTTTTTCTCAAGCGGATTTATAGGGGTCGTATTCCACGCTCCAGAAGATCTTAATGTTGAGTATCAAGTCCCTTCTTTAACCCCTGCTTCCATAACGCCAGCCGGCATCGCATCTGCTTTACTGATTCTAAGCGCTATCGGTCAAGATATCGCCCTACAGACCCAGATAGAAGGGATCGAAATCACTCAAGGTAAAAGCATTGCCCATCGAGAGGAAAATATCCGCAAGCTTGAACAAAAGATCCGTATCGCACGCTACAAAACACCATGGCAGCGATTGACGAACTGGATGAAAAAGAGCTTCTGGGGAAAACTCATCACGAATATCGTCAAGTTTGCCGTAATGGTCGCTACTATCGTGGCTTCCGTAGCATTGACCATCGTAACCTTCGGTGCCGGAAGTCCTGTGCTCGTATGCGTCATTGCCGCTTCATGTCTGATGATTGCCGAAACCGTAACTGAAATGGCAACCGATGGAAAATCAATTGGAGAGAATATAGCAGAAAAGGCTACAAATAACAAAGAAAAGGCCCAGAAAATAGCCATGGCTATCGACATCTCTATTACGGTATTGGAAGTTGGCCTTAGTGCTGCTGGAGGTGGTGCTGCCGCCGGGAAACAAATGGCGAGTAAATCAGAAGATATGGCCGTAAAGGCGATAAAAGCAGCTCAAATGGTTGCAAAAATTTCCCGATATGCAAACGCGGCTATCACTCTCATAGAGGCCGCCATCAACCTATCTTACGCCATAGCCCAAAGCGAAAGAATTAAACTCAACGCCGCAGCGGAAGCGCAGCGGACCAAAATGGATGCCTTTAGCGAGTGGATCCAGGACGTAATTGATCAATATCTACAGCAAATATCTGAAGCACTCGGTAATGCCAAAGACGCTTACGAGCGTGCCTCACAGGCCATCCAAGAACAGGCAGAAGTCGCGAGATTAATCGCTAATAATATTGCTTCATAGGTAAATTTTAGTAAACTAGATTTTAGATAGGAGAGAATAAATGGATTCTATATCATATAATACGCCCATACCCAGTAATGCTCCAGGAAGGAGCACTTCAGGAACTCAAACATTATCGTCTTCCCATAGTACAGGACTCGATGCGGCTAGTTTTGTAGGCGTATCGCAAACCCTAATGGTCGATGGTAAATTAGACCTAGACGCCGTTGGATTCCTTATTCGAGATACCAATAACGCCATCAGTAATAGCCTGCAGAAATCGGATTTACCACCCGAACGCAGAGCAGAATTACTTAAGGAAATTAATAGCCAATATGGCAATGCAGGAGAAGCGTTAACACTCAGTAGTTTAGAAGATATATTGACGGCTCTCATGATTTTCCAAGTCCAATCCGCACAGGATCGCAAGTCTACAGAACGTCAAATGAATATTGAACTGCGCTCAGCCGTTTACCAACAAGGAATGGAAATAGCTGAGAAAACTGTTGAAAAAGGTAAATTGGAAGCTAATTCTATGATAGCTCAAGCCGCCATCAATTTCGGTACAACGCTCCTCGCCACAGGCGTCTCTCTCTATTCGGCTCATAAGGCAGAAACCAAAAGGGACAAAACTATAAAAGCCGCCGAAGACAAAAGCAGCGATGTCATGCAAGTTGATACTCAAAGCAAAACACCTAGTTCCATTGAAACACTCTCTCAAGATCAAATTGATCAAGCAAAAGCAAGTGCTGAAAAACAATTTCAAAAGGATATGCAAGTAGGCGACGCTTGGTCAAAACTCATCATGGCTACCGGAAATTTTGCAGCTTCCATGGTGGGTGGTACAAAGATGACCACAGCTGAATTGGAAGGTTCATTGCAACGAGATCAAACTCTTATGGAATTAACACGTTCCGTACAGCAATCCGTCCAAGGCGGTGTGCAAGATGCGGCCAAAGCTCAAGAAGCGGCCATGAATCTTCTACAGCAAATGCTCAATAATCTTCACCAAGGTGCCATGGCCATTCGCATAGCTTAATAGATACCTTACTCGTTTATTTTAGAGGGTGTCGTCAAAAAAAAGTTGACAAAGGGAAAAAGAGAAGGAAGAAAAAAGGACACATAGGAGATATAACCTATTAGATGAGTGGAACAATATGAGAAGGTTGCTGTCTAGTTTTGACGACACTCTCTAGAGACCTCGCTACCTTACGAAAGATCAATAACCCAAAGTATCTTTTTATTTCCCGATGCAGAATTGACTAAATAAGTTATCCAGCATGGCCTCCTGGTCATACGAACCCGTAATTTCCCCTAATATTTCCAGAGCAAGGCGCAGATCGCTGGCTATACATTCCGCTGAAGCGTTGGATGATTTCACCCTCGAGAGCACAGAAGCCAGCAGATCTTCCACACGTCGGAATACACTCGCATGGCGCTCGTTAATCCCATAAAGTAATGGGCGATGGGAGGATAGAATCGGAATCTTTGCCGCCAGTTGTTGGCGCAATACATCGATCCCTTCCCCTGTTTTAGCCGATACCACCACACGCTCCAAAGAACTTACTGCTTTTCCCGATTCGCTCGCTACTCCGAGGTCACTCTTATTCTCAACACGAATCACTCGCTCGGGGGAAGTATAGGCCATTAATGCTTCAGTGGAAATTTTCTCTGGAGCATGTAGGTCGACAACCCATAAGACCACATCCGCCGTTTTCAATAACGCGATGCTTCTCTCGATTCCCTGCCGTTCCAAATTATTCTCCGGAGCGCGTAAACCAGCCGTGTCAAATAATTCCAGGTGATAACCGGAACATACCCAAGAAGCCGAAATAAAATCACGCGTTGTCCCTGCTTCCATATCCACTAGGGCACGATCCTTTTGAAGAAGGTGGTTTAAAAGGCTACTTTTTCCGGCATTCGGTTCGCCAATAAGCACCACTTTAATCCCTTTTCTCACACGTTCGGAATCGCTTTGCATGGCCTGAAGCGTCTGCACATCTTCTAAAAATTGCTCGATCTCTGCACTGACACGACTTAGGCCCGAATCTGATTCCTCTTCCATCCCTTCTGAAAAATCAATCTCCATCTCTATTAAAGCTAATAGGTGTAGTAACTGTTTATTCAATTCAGAAATTTTACAACTCAAACTTCCCGACAGTTGTTCTGACGCTATCGCCAACGCCTGTTCATTGTTGGCATGAATAAGGTCCAATACGGCTTCTGCTTGACAAAGATCTATCTTGTGGTTCAAAAATGCCCGTTTCGTGAATTCACCTGGCTCTGCCAGACGACAACCACGTTGTTCCAGATCTTTGAGAATTTTTTGAACAATGAGGGGATTGCCATGACAATCGATTTCCAGGCCATCCTCTCCTGTGTAGGATTTGTCATTTTCAAAATACACCCAACAGACTTCATCGAGCTTCCGGCCATGAATATCGCGAAAATCAGCCCAATAAACATGCCGTGGAGACCATCCTGTCTTCAAAAAAATTCCCTGAATCAACTCTCGACTCAAAGGGCCACTCACCCGCACTTTAGCTATGGCCGCAACGCCATAAGGAGTCGCCAAAGCCACAATCGTATCTCTTGCCGGCTTCAAAACCACAAGTATACTACTTCTGCCGACGGTTTCTGGGCCCAAAACTGCGCACAGGTGCATTCCGCGCAACGGTCACATTCCTCAGGCGAAATACAATGCGAGCCTTATTTAAATCATAAGGGCTCATCTCAACACGCACCTTATCGCCATTGGCCAATCGAATGAAATTTTTCCGTAACTTTCCAGAAATATGGGCTAAAACCACATGCCCATTCTCAAGCGTTACCCGAAACATCGTTCCCGGGAGCACTTGTGTCACTTCTCCCACAGCCTCTATACAATCTTCTGACATTAATAAATTTCCTATCCTTCTTCCGTTTACCCCAAGATGCTCGTAGACCTCTTCGTTGTCAAGCGACTTCACGTGGGTACGTGAAATTCACGAAAATATTCATTACAATTACATAGCCTGATAATTATATTGTAGCGCCATAATCCACGCCTGATTTTGGAGATAAGCACGTACCAACTGCGATGCATTAGAAGATAAATCTACAGTCCCTCCTGCATCTTCGGAAGAAAATGCCTGTACTGCCAGTGCGAATTGACTCTGTTCCTCAACAGGTAAATTGCGATAAATATCGCCTATTTCCACATCAACGGCCTGTAATATATGGAGAACATCTCGAGCCGCATCCTGAGGATCGTAATCCCATGCATTCTGATTATCCGTATAGTATATTCCATCACTTCCCAAAAATGCTGACCAATATATCGCCTGCGTCTCGGCCGACGTATCGAAATTTATTCCGATTCCTGATAAAACATCGGCGAGTGCATTAAACGCACCAGAAATACAGGCATCGACGTTTTCATTGGAAGCACCAGAACCTTTTTGTAGCTCTTCATATGCATCCAAGATATTTACCCAAGCACCCTCCGCACCATATGCCATGGCTAATCTCCTCAACGCAGCGGCATCCGACGACGCCAAGTCGATCCTAACCTTCAATGAGTCATAGATCGGTGACGAGGTCGAAGTATTCCCTGTGTCTTCTGTCCCATCCCCATTTCCAGGAGGCAACGAAGCTTCAGAATCATTTTCCGAATCGCCACCACCCTCTTCCACATTCTGCATATTTTCCCCATCAGCACCATGACCTGATCCCGAAACAGCAGCATTCAGTGGCCCTTGCCAGTCCAAAACAATGGCCCCTTCGCCAAGACACTCAAAAATATTAGATGTTTTTTGTTCCGTACCAAACTTACACAATGAACTATCTGCCCCACAGAGGTCATCAAACCATCGGACTGAACCATCGACAAAAATGATGATACCTCCTGAAGTGCCAAAAACACCGCCCTGTGCTCCCTGTGATTCATTCCAATATCCCTGAGAATTCAACCCACGAGTCCAGCCAATAGGGATAAATGATTCCCGCTCCGAGGGTATTTGCCCCGAAACGACAACGATGCTCAACGGTTTTCCCATGAAGTCCTGCGATAAATTTCGACGAGAAACATCGTATAACCGCCGTGGCATAGCTCCTAGAACCTTTCCCATGAGATTCGCCTGAATGACTTCGGTCTTCACGAGATAATCAAAATCGAACATCACCAATCGAGGATCATTGAGATAACCCTGCTCAGCCAATATTTTGATCCAATCGTGTGCCGTTCCACTACTTGGCACAACGATATCCCTTGAATCACCTCCCCAATCATGCCTATAATTCACATAGGCCAGCGCAATTTGCCTCATATAATTCATCGCTTTCACACGACAGGCACTTCGGAGGCCAGAACGTATGGCTGGAAAAGATAAAGCCGCTAAAATGGCGATAATCATGATGATCACCAGTAACTCTATCAGCGAAAATCCTCTCCGTGTCCTCAAACCCAATACCCTCCAAAATGTTGGGATAATTTTACGAACATCGGGAGCTCCCGTCAACATTGTAGAGCTTCCCCAAGCCCAACATAATAAGACTGGTGTTTTTCAAAAAATCTTCACAGTGTGCGAACAGCATAGACCGATTCGATTTCAATGACGAAACACTTTTCCATCATTATTTTTGGCATCACGCTCATCTTTCTGAGCTGTTTCTTCCTATGGCCCCTAGGGCAAATGATCCAAGGCGGTTTCATCAATACGGATGGGCATTTCACGTTGGGGTTCTTTCGCCTCGTGTTTGAAAATCCCATCTATATCAAGGGATTAATCAATGCCACTACCTGCGCTACGGCTTCGACGGCTCTGGCGCTGCTCATCGCCATGCCATTGGCCTATTTCGCCGATCGCTATCATTTTTTTTGGAAAAAATTCTTCACAAATATCGTCCTTTTACCCATTATCTTGCCTCCTTTCGTTGGAGCCATTGGGGTACAGCAAATTTTCGGAATTCACGGAGCGCTCAATGCCTGGCTCATCCATATCGGCTGGATGGATCTCTATCATCCCTACGATTGGCTCGGCCATCACAAATTTTACGGCATGGTCCTACTCAATGCTTTGGGTCTTTTTCCCGTGCTCTATCTCAACTTAGTGGCCGCTCTCGCCAACCTAGATCCAGCATTGGAAGAAGCTGCCGGTAACCTCGGATGTCGTGGCCTGCGCCGCTTTTTCAAAATCACGTTCCCACTCATGAGTCCCGGTGTTTTCGCCGGATGTACCTTGGCATTCATCTGGTCTTTTACTGAACTGGGCGTCCCTCTTATTTTCGATTACAACCGTATTCTATCCGTTCAAATCTATTTCGGCCTAAAAGATATTGGGAACAACCCATTTTCCTATGCCCTAGTTTCCGTAATGTTGCTCTTTTCGGTTGCGTTTTACGTCCTGGGGAAAGGTATCCTCAGCCGACGCAATTTTTCCATGATGGCCAAAGCGACCCATATCTCCGGCCCCCGAAGGATTCCCTTCTGGAAACAAGGATGTTGCGTCGCCTTATTCGCCTCTGTCACCTTCGCCGCGCTGCTGCCACATGTCGCCGTCGTCATCAAGTCTTTCGCAGCGGATTGGTACAGTACCGTTTTACCTGACCTATGGACATGCCATAATTACCAAATCGCATTGGGGCATCCCATGACCGTACCTGCCATTAAAAACAGCCTTATCTATTCCGGTTGTGCCACACTGGTCACGCTTCTGCTGGGAATTTCCATCGCATTTGTCGTCGTTCGGACAAAACTTCCCGGACGGCATATTTTGGACACACTGACGATGCTGCCCCTTGCGGTACCAGGACTCGTCATGGCCTTTGGCTACCTTTCCATGAGCCAAAAAGGTAGGGCGTTTGCGTTTCTCAATCCCATCGACAATCCGACCATTTTGTTGATCATCGCCTACGCCGTGCGGAAACTACCTTTCATGGTCCGCTCCGCGGTTTCTGGTTTACAGCAGACGAGTTACAGTTACGAAGAAGCAGCCCAAAGCCTGGGCTGCCCGCCGTTAAAAGCGAGCTTCCAGATCACCCTACCGCTCATCATGGCAAACCTCATGGCCGGCGGATTACTCGTATTTTCCCAGACGATGCTCGAAGTATCTGACTCGATCATCCTGGCGCAGAAACAGCAATTTTATCCCATTACAAAGGCCATTTATGAACTCATGCACATGCTCGCCGACGGGCCTTACATCGCCTGTGCATTGGGCGTTTGGGCCATGCTTTTCCTAGGCATCACCATCATCGGGCTCTCATCGCTCCTCGGGAAAAATCTAGGCACCATCTTCCGGGCTTGATCCAAAATCCAGTCCCTCCAGCATTTTGTGGAGTTTGCCGCCTTTGAGCCCAAAGGGCTCTGGCCCGCTATGCGGGCCGCGGGAAGGAAAAATGAAAGCTCCCGCTTTGCATTTTTCCCTTACCGCAAAGGCGGCAAACAAAATACTCCTAAACCCAAAGAATACACCCTTGACACCTTTCAAGAGTTACCGCTAATAGCTCTTCGGAGATTTACCACCATGTCTAAGGTTTGCTACATTACCGGAAAAAGGCCCACCAGGGGGAATCGTATCTTACGCCGTGGACAGACAAAGAAGAGCGGTGGTATCGGAACACATATCATCAAACGCTCTCCCCGGAAGTTTTGTCCTAATTTACAACATATCCGAATCGTATTGCCATCCGGACAGATCAAACGGCTCTGGGTATCGGTCAAAGCGATCAAAGCAGGAAAAATCGTCAAAGCCGCTTAACAGCGGCCCTTTCCTTCTTTCGCTTTAAAATCTAGCGCTCGTAGCGGCGTCACAGCAGATTACCGCATGGATACTTTTATCTCTTAACAGATGAGGGCCATATTTTAACCGACGTCGACATCCTCCCGGGCGGGTTTGCCACCTTTGAGCCCTTCGGGCTCTGGCCCGCTATGCGGGCCGCGGGAAGGAAAAAATGAAAGCTCCCGCTTTACATTTTTCCTTACCGCAAAGGCGGCAAATCGGATTGCTGAGCTCTAGAGTGTGTCGTCAAAATCAGACAACAAAAAGAGAGTGTGTTTCTGTAAATCAATGACTATCTTGCTTAAACCAGAGGTAAAGAGGAATTCCCAGTAGGCGTTTCCGACACCATCTTCTCCAACACCGGGAAAAATAGGCCCTTCCGAAGCGCAGGGCCCTTTGGAACTCTTTTTTAGGAAATGTAATCCTTCGGAGCATTTGCTCCTTTTTATTTCTCGCATCTGGAAATTTTTGTAATGAGCAAGAAGATAAATAGACCTGCTTCGGCGGCGAACTTCCATTCTCCCTCCATTTTTCTTCTACAGCTTCTCCCTGTACTGGCACCTTCAGCGGCTGCTCTCGTAAAAGTGTCGAAAATACACTACTCAAAGAACTTCCCTCTGGTCTCGACATCATCTCTTCAGTGGAAATATCGGCTATACAGAGTTTAGCCCGCGTACGATACTGCAGAACTTGGAAGAAAGCAACTCCTGGACCAGAAGCATAGCGCACTTCATTTCCAGCCGTTGGCACAGATATTTCGGCATAGCGAATAAGGTCTCCAAAATCGGAAATGTAAAGACCATCAAACCAACGGGCGTAGTGCTGAATCCGCCGACTCCACCAGCCATAATGCTCTTCGCCCATGCGATTCCACCGGTATACGGGATAAATTTTTCGAAAATGGAGAGGCCATTCCTGTTGACTTTTCGGAATCGCCGAAATCGTCGGAATTCCCCGATCATCGAGGAAAAAATATTTCGATTCTAACCATACATCGGCCTCATGTTCCTCCAACCACACAGACATAGGGCCTATGAGGCATAGATTCAAATCCTTGGCCAAATGAAGCAGCAGACGCCATTGATGATAAAAGAAAAATTGCCACAGCTGCTCGATTTGCATTTCACTTCGCAGCTGCTGCTTGGCATTATCCATCGCCCTATGATCACGCCACTTCAAAGCTTCGGGCCACTCGTTCCAAGGGCATCTCCCTAAAGCATTGAGTAAAGATCGAAACAGCACATAGGGTTCCAACCACTCGCTTTCCGCTTTCACAAAAGCCAGGAATTCCATCATCAGCTCCTGTGTCGCCCGATGAGGAAAATTTCGAGCTGCCAAATGTAACCCATAGCTCTTTACGGCCGCATATTCTTCCCAATTCTTCCCTTTGGAAGAGTGAAAAAAATTCACCTCATCCACCGTCAATAGGCCCAATTCGTGCAATTCCAACAGATCGACATAAAGCGGATTTCCTGCAAATGCCGAAACCCAAAAATCCCGAGATATGGCATTGATCTGTTGCGTGAGAAGCGGCTCTTCGGGTCGTTCAGGGATCCGCCAAAAAGCAATTCCAGCATCGTGAAGCGTCCGCAGCCATTGACGGGAACAATGACCTATATCTCCCCAATGGCCTTGGCCTCCAAGAGATAATGGACTGAGAATAACACCACGTCGGTGAGTATTCACCAGACAAGTTAAAGGATTTTTTGCACCGCGATTTTTATCCCGTATCCCCATGATCTCACACCTTTTTTTAACTTATATGGATTATAAGAAATTCTTTAAGGTTACGCGAACTTCAAAATAAAGAGAAAGTCACACCCTCTAGTTAATTTTTTAAATTTATACGGGTCATAAGAAATTCTTTAAGGTTACTGGGGCATCAGGTTCGATTCCGACTGTCCAAACCACTTCTGACTAAAGTAATCCCAAGAGGAACAAAGCTTCAGCCACTTGCAGAAGTTCTGTGATGGCAACACGTACCTTTTGGGGATAGAATATCTGGAATTTGAGCTAGGCCTGTGGGTATTCGGTTTGCCGCCTTTGCGGTAAGGGAAAAATGCAAAGC
>JAIRRP010000005.1 GCA_031255915.1 Puniceicoccales bacterium
GCCATGTCCGGTGGCGTAGACAGCTCCGAATCAGCTTTATTGTTGCAACGACAAGACATAAATATCATCGGTGCCTACATGCGGACATGGCACAACCAAGACCATCATCAACCACTCAGCCAATGCCCATGGGAAGAGGATATCCATCAAGCGCACACGGTGGCCAAACAATTGCAGATACCTTTCTCCATCATTAATATGATGGAGCATTATCAGCAGTGGGTCGTAACACCTCTGGTCGAAGGATACCGCCATGGGATAACTCCCAACCCAGATATTCTCTGCAACCAACATATTAAGTTCGGACTCTTGGCCGATTACGCCCGCGAATCAGGCTGTTCGGGAATAGCTACCGGACATTATTGCCAAAAAATGACCCATAGCGACGGTAGTTGCGATCTATGGGAAGGAGCGGATCCCCATAAAGATCAATCCTATTTCCTCGCCTACATCTCTCAGAAACAACTTCAATTCGCCCAATTTCCCATAGGTCATCTTTACAAAGCAGACGTACGCGCACTCGCCTCTCAAGCTCAGCTATGTAATGCCACCCGAAAAGATAGCCAGGGAATCTGCTTTTTAGGCAAGGTAAAAATTCAAGATTTTCTCGCCCACTACATCCCCGACTTTCCCGGGGAAATCATCGACACAGAAGGGCACATTTTAGGAACACATAATGGCCTCCATAGATTCACCTTAGGCCAACGCCACGGACTTCAGATCCCGTCGAATCGCGACCATGAACATTACGTAGTCGTAGCGAAATATCTGGAGAAAAATCAGCTCATTATAGCCCTAGAACACCCCTCCTCCGAGCACCTCTTTCGAAAAAAAATTTCTCTGCATAATGTCCACTTCATCCGCGAAAAGATCGAACATCCTCAGCACCTTTTAGGACGTCCGAGATACCGAGATCCTGCCCAAAAAATTTACTTCGAACCTTCGGGACCTACCTCCGCCATCGTAGAATTTGCAACACCGCAACGGGCGCTGACCAGCGGCCAAGTCCTGGCCTTATACGAAGAAAAACGCCTCCTCGGCGGAGGCATATACGTTTAAGAAAACATATTTTCGCCGAGACTCACCTTCTCTTATCTCACCTTGCTGGAGTTCATCCCATCTTCTGAAAAGTGATAAATTCTATTCAGACATTGGCCATGCCATGCGAACCAGGTTGTAGACGTGAAACTAGAGGGTGTCGTCAAAAAAGATTAACAAAGGGAAAAAGAGAGGGAAGAAAGATGGAATGGAAAAAAGGACACATAAAAGATTTGTTTCTACATTCCACATCTGCCCTATCTCTCTTTTCGTTGCCTGATTTTGATGACATCCTCTAGGTTCCGGAAGGTTTCTAGGACGTCTCCGGTCGATGAGGCGGGTTTGCCGCCTTTGAGCCCTTCGGGCTCTGGCCCGCTACGCGGGCTGCGGTAAGAAAAAATGAAAGCTCCCGCTTTGCATTTTTTCCTTACCGCAAAGGCGGCAAACCGAGAGCTCCCGAGCTTAGGAGTTTCGTCGTTGTCCTAGAGGATGTCGTCAAAAAAGGTTAACAAAGAGAAAAAAGAAAGATGGAATGGAAAAGAGGACATATAGGAGACTTGTTTCTGTATTCCACATCCCCTCTCTCTCTTTTTGTTGCCTGATTTTGACGACGCACTCTAACTCACCGGCGTCGTGGCTATTGGAACAGCACCACTGTCCGTCGTGGCGGCTTCGATGGGACTCGTACAGGCGCTATCGTCCAGTGCCTTTACAAATTTATCCGTCGTATTTTCAAACCACTCCACATGTCCATCTAGGAAAGCCACCAGCCCTCCCTCGTTTCCATAGATCCCGTTTTCCCAGTTTCCACTGGAAAGATTTAACCCACGGGTCCAGGCGATCGGCGTCGTCGTAGCCGGTGCATAGGGATCTATCCCCGCCAGCATGACGACACTGGGATTACCCCAACCATTGGTGGATGTACCTATGGTACCTTTAATTGTTCTTGGTAGTTCCTTATTCTTGAGCACCGGATCATCCTTCCATAAAAACATAGTAGGCTCATTGAGCACACCGGCATCGGCCAACACTTTTGCCCAGGCATAGGCCGTCTTCGCCGTTGCGGGTATCGCGCGCAATTCACCGGAAAAACCACTGCTGTAATTCATAAATGCCATCGCCACCTGGCGCATATTATTGGCACCACGAGTACGCCGCGCACTCTCCATCGCCTTTCGAACCGATGGCACTAATATGGAAGACAGTATTGCGATGATCGCGATCACCACCAATAATTCCATGAGCGTAAATCCATACCCTTTTTTATTCTCCATAAAACCCACTTCTTCTAAGGCTATATTCGATTTTTTACGAACCGAGACCGAACTAATGTCGCCTTATTGAAGATAAATTCCGACCTTCCGTCAATACCTTAAAGGAAATCTTTGGCAAAGTCGTTGCACCTCTGCGCGGATATTTTCTTGAAGGCCCACATTTCCTGGAGAGGATAATGTTTCCCATATCCACGAGGCGATGGACTTCATCTCATGCTCCCTCATGCCACGAGTCGTTACCGCCGGTGTCCCCAAACGCAATCCACTCGCATGAAAAGGACTTCGCGTTTCTCGAGGAACGGTATTGTGATTTGTCGTGATACCCGCCCGTTCCAAAACAGCTGCCGCCTGCCTGCCCGTCAATTCTGGAAACGACGGCCGCAGGTCGAGCAACATGAGGTGATTCTCCGTCCCTCCACCGACAATAGCCAATCCCAGGCCCTGTAATTCCGTAGCTAATACACGCGCATTTTCCAAAATCTGCCCCTGGTAGGTCTTAAATTCTGGCCTCAACGCTTCCCAAAAACAAACCGCTTTCCCGGCGATGACATGCATCAGCGGACCACCTTGACTCCCCGGAAAGACTGAACCGTCAATGGCTTTTGCCCATTTCTCCTTACACAAAATCATACCTCCGCGCGGACCACAAAGGGTCTTATGGGTCGTCGTCGTGACGAAATCAGCATGAGGAACAGGTGAAGGATGCAAGCCTGCCACGACCAATCCCGCGATATGGGCGATATCGGCCAGCATCAACGCTCCCGAAGCACGGGCGATCATCCCTACCCTTTCAAAATCAATGACCTTGGGATAGGCCGATGCCCCAATCGTGATCAATTTCGGATGTGCTTGAAAAGCCATTCGCTCCAAAGAACCGTAATCGATCGCACCGGTATGAGGATCAATGTCGTAATGCAGTACCTCATAAAGCATTCCGCTGAGGTTCTTGCTATGCCCATGCGTGAGATGCCCACCATTCTCGAGCGAGAGCGTCAAAATCTTATCTCTTGGCTGCAACACCGCCGTGTACACCGCGAGGTTTGCCTGCGTTCCCGAGTGAGGTTGAACATTCGCATGTTCTGCCGAAAATAATTGTTTCGCACGTTCGATGGCTAAATTCTCGACCTCATCGACATAACCACATCCGCCGTAGTAACGCTTTCCAGGATATCCTTCCGCATACTTATGGGTCAAGATACTACCGACCGCTTCAAGCACTGCTGGCGATGCGAAGTTCTCCGAAGCGATCAACTCGATCCCATTGTTTTGCCGATGAAGCTCATTCTGTATCAGGCGAAATACAACGGGGTCCTGCTGTGCTAAAGGCGAGATAGTCATATAATGTTTTAAACTATGCACAGTGCCTGAAGCTACGGCAAATGAATTTTTAGAGTTTTCGTCTCCCACGGTTAACTGCGTACCTAATTTTTTTCTAGAGGGTGTTGTCAAAATTAGACAGCAACCTCCTCATCTTGTTCCACTTATCTAATAGGTTATGTTTCCTACGTGTCCTTTTTTTCATTCCATTTTTCTTCCCTCTCTTTTTCTCTTTGTCAATTTTTTTTGACGACACCCTTTAAATCTTCTACACTTTTCCTAGCTTTTTCTTTCGCCTTTTTCAGCCTTCTTTCTGTCCTTTTTCTAAAATACTTCCGCTCTTTTGAGCTTCTACACGGCATTACCTTCAGCGGCGTCTCCGTTTTTTCCGGCGGGTTTGCCGCCTTTAAGCCCTTCGGGCTTGCCCGCTACGCGGGCTGCGATAAGGAAAAATGAAAGCTCTCGGCTTTGCATTTTTCCTCATCGCAAAGGCGGCAAACAAAACGAAGCCCCCGGCCGCTCAAAATTTCCACAATCCGAAACTCCCACAGTTGAATATCTCCCCACAATCCATTAACTCCTCAGAAAATCCATTCATCTATGACACCTTCTGACTCATGGGCCACGGACCAGATATACAGCATATCATCCCTCACCGAACACATTAAAAACCTCCTCAGCACTCACATTCCCATGCTATGGATTCTGGGAGAAATCTCGAACCTCCGGCAACAAAGTTCCGGACATCTCTACTTCACATTGAAGGACAAGCACAGCCAAATCGCATGCGTCCTATTTCGTGGCAATGCCCTACACCTCTCCTCCCCACTGGAAAACGGAAAATCGATCCGCTGTTACGGAAGTTTAGAAATTTACGCCCCCCGAGGCCATTACCAATGGATCGCACGCCATATACTGCCCCATGGAACGGGGCAACTTGAGGCCGAATTTCGACGCCTTAAGGAAAAATGCCAGCGCGAGGGACTTTTCGACGCCCAACGAAAACACCCTATCCCTTTGGCCGCTCGTCACATCGCCATCCTCAGCTCCCCTACCGGAGCTGCATTGCAGGATTTTCTTCAAATTTTACGCCGTAAAAACTGGAGAGGCGAGGTTACACTCTTCCCTTGTCGAGTCCAAGGAAATGATTCCATTCGAGATTTCCTCCATGGCCTCGACCAAGCCGAATGTTCTTCGGCCGACCTCATTGTCTTGGCTCGCGGAGGTGGCAGTGCCGAGGATCTTTGGACATTTAACTCCGAAGTTCTTATCCACAAAATCGCGAATTGCCAAAAACCCATCATCTCGGCCATTGGCCATGAAACCGACTCCACCTTGGCAGATTTTGTAGCCGATCTCCGCGCAGAAACACCTTCCGGAGCTGCGGAAATCATCGCAAGCTCCTATCAAAATGCTCTCCAACAATGGCAATGCCTCCAACAACGCATCGACGATCGACTACAACATTGGCAACTTCAATACAGACATTTTTTACAACTCCTGAAACAGCGTCTGGAACAGGCATCTCCTTCGCGATACAGGGAAAAATGGCAATACGACCTCCAGCGCCTATCCTTCCAGCTTCATGAAAAAGCTCTGCTCTTATGGCGACAAAAGCAGTCACTCCTCTCCGATCTTCAAAACCGTTCCGAACGTTTTAATTTAGCCCGTAACCTGCGCAATGGCTTTCTAATCGCACAAAGCCTCCGGGGTGAGATCATTAAAACCCGCCAAGCGATATTACCGGGCACCGAGTTCATCCTGCATCTTTGCGATGGCTCCGTACGAGCACTCAGCACAATGCAGCTCGATGAAAGAACGAAACCACACTGATCCCATCGAATGGTGGTGGGGGAGCGATTCGAACGCTCGAAGGGAAAACCCGTCAGATTTACAGTCTGCATCCTTTAGCCACTTGGATACCCCACCGTGACAGGAACTGGACTTGCTGCAAGCTAGAAGCACTCTCCTCGTTAGCAAGAAATTTTTTCCAAAAAACAATACATCACCGAAGGATATCCTTTGGTGATCAAAATTGGCATTCCTATCAAGGGAAAATGCCATAACCGATACCCTATGAAAAAAATCCCGTCGGCATCGGCGCAAGATACACACATGCCGGCATTATGAGATCCATTTTTCGTCAAAAACGCCAAATAACTTAGACCGTCACTTATCGAACGGCCATAGGCCGCAACTTTGGGCATCTCGGTGCACGCGTTATCCAGATCACTTATATACCCTCTGTACCCGTGCTGAAATCGAGCAAAGGCATTCCCGGATGATATGGTTTGACCAGTAGCAGAATTCGTTGGCCGTGATCTCATTCTCGCCATCGCGACCGATCCATGTCACGCGGTCTCCGGCGTGAATCGGTACCTTTGCATCGGTGATGTCGAGCATGGCCTGGTCCATGGCCACACGGCCAAAGACCCTAAATCGCTGACCATAGATCATGGCCTCTGCCCTATTCGAAGCGCTGGTGGAAATCCCATCGGCGTAACCGGCACTCAGGACGGCGATGCGCGTGGGCCTGCGCGTCACCGCCATGGCGTCATATCCCACAGGAACCCCTACCGGAAGCATCTTGACGAGACTTACTCGACTGTAAAAACTCAAAATAGGCTCTAGAGCAAGGGCTTGAATAAAAGGAACCTGTGAATCTGGCCCTACTCCATACTGCAATGCACCTATTCTGGCGGCATTACAAGGAGAATCCTTCCAATCATCTTGGAGCGCAAAGCTGCTGCTTTCATGAATCCATATACCGGCATCACATCCATAATGCCCTAGCCAATCATGAAAGCGTTGACGCTGAAGTTTCGTATATGTTTTATCCGAGCAAACACAGGAAAAGTGCGTAGCTATCCCCGTAAGCCTGATCCAAGGCCCTGAAAGATATTTCTTCACCTCTTCCTGCAGGGGATCCTCATACCAAAATCCCGCACGGCCCATACCGGTATCTATTTTCAGATGGACCGAGATGATTCTCTCATGCCCACATGCCCAAGACTGTAAATGTGCTAATTCATCGACACTGGAGACAAAAGGAGTCAATTGATATTCGAACAAAAGCGGGATCTCATCGGGGAGCACTGGACTTAAAATAAGTACCGGAAGTGTTACATCTTGCTCGCGAATCTGGAGTCCTTCTTGCACATTGGCGACCCCGAAAGCATCGACACCAGCGCGTAATAACCGCAAAATTACGGAGGGCATACCATGCCCATAGGCATCGGCTTTCACCACCGCTATATGGCGCACGTAAGGAGGTAGGTAGCGACGAATGCGGGCGATATTGCGATCGAGAGCAGCCAAATCGATTTCTACCCAACTGCGCAAAGCCCGGTGATTAGCTATAGGTGAGGAAGACATTTTTCTCAATTCTCCATTGGGAATGGAGGGTAAAACGATCTACGCCCCGTGGAAATAATAAAAAAATGAAAAAGAAGTACGCCGATTTTTCAAAAAAAGCCAATGGGAAAATTTCCTAAAGGTTCCATGACTCTCGTCCTACCTTAAGTTTTTGGTTTGCCGCCTTTGCGCCCAAAGGGCTCCTGGCACGCGATGCGGGCCGCGCTAAAGAAAAATGAAAGCTCCCGCTTTACATTTTTCCTTAGCGCAAAGGCGGCAAACCCGGTGCTCAGATCCTCACCGATGCTGCGATTTTGCAAAAAAGCGAATCGAAGCCACCTAAAGAATATCCCCCCTTTTCATCCTTAAATTCCATCTTCCTCTCCGCCGAATTTTCCTTAAATGAAGACCACTGAATCATTCCTCGCACTATTTTTTGCAACAATATGAAGAGGTTCGCACAGCTTAGCAACCCAACTGCAAGCACTTCTAAAATGCCCGTAGGGCTTCACTGATTCCCATCAATGGGGTGGCTAACCGGGTTCGAACCGGTGACCCTCGGAACCACAATCCGATGCTCTAACCAACTGAGCTACAGCCACCAATGCATCTGGGCTACGCAATCGCTTCCTCTCCCTTTGTCAAGCAGAGCCTATACTCAAGGAAACTTAAATCACGAATTTAATTACCCAGAGATGAGGTCTAGGCAATTCGGTTTGCCGCCTTTGCACTAAGAAAAAAATGCAAAGCGGGAGCTTTCATTTTTCCTTAGCGCGGCCCGCGTCGCGGGCCAGAGCCCTTTGGGCTCAAAGGCGGCAAACCCACGACAACCACCATTCCGAAGAAAACACTGACATCGAAAAATATGATTTTCCTCGCCGGCAGGAACGCAACTTTTTTCCTAAAAATGGTGAGGCTCATCCAGGCATATATTTTCAAAGAAGGTTTTTTTCACATCCTTCTCTCGGTTACCGTTTTTGTTTTCATCCTCTTATCCGGCAACGCCATTCGCGATGTCCTGGAACTCGCGGCCGATGGCAAGGTCAGCCTTCTTCGAAGTCTAAAATTCCTCTGCATTTTAACCCCTTCCCTCATCTCCTACGCATTGCCGCTAGGCATTCTTACCGGAACATTATTAACCATAGGAAAGCTGTCCTCAAATAACGAGATCCTCGTCCTTAAAAGCGCCGGCATCAGCCTCTTCCAAATCGCATCCCCCCTCCTACTCATCGCCATCGGCTTTACCATTTTTTCACTTTTCATCAATTTCGAATACGCGCCTAAGTCGATCGCAGCCTATCGACGTTCCCTAAAAGAAATGATCCGAGAAGATCCGATGAAATTCATCCGGCCTCGTACCTTTGTGCGCGAATTCCCGGGCTATATCCTCTTCGCAGATCGCAATGAACAGTCCCTATTGCGAGATTTCTATATCTGGGAACTCGATTGGCAAGGATGCGTAACCGTCGTGGCCCATGCCGAGACAGCCGAAATTTCCTACGACACAGAACATGACCTACTTTTCCTAAGTCTTCGCCATGGGACAGCAGAAAAACGACCCCACGACACTCCGGAAAATTTTACGGAACAGTCCATTCCAATGCTCTTCTATGAACGCATGGATCTGCAACTTCCTCTCGGGGATCTATTGGCCCGTTACGGTTCGAGTGCCCAAAGGCTCAAATACATGACACTTTATGAACTCCTCCGGGCAAGACGGTTAGCCATTCAGCAAAAAAACTTTCCGCACCAGATTTCAATTCAGCTCCAAATTCAAAGGCACTGCGTCATGGCCTTCGCCATCCTCTCGATGGTACTTTTAGGAATCCCATTAGCGATGAAATCTCATCGCTCCGAAACTTTTATCCACCTCACGTTGGCCATTGCACTCTCCATGGCATTCTACTTCTCCGTCATCGCACTGTCCTGGCTCGAAGATTCACCACGATGGCGCGCCGACATCCTCATTTGGTGCCCCAATATCCTACTGCAAATGCTCGGAATTTTTCTCTTCAAAAGGGCCGCCAAGCATTGAGCACGATTTTCGCACCATGTCCCTGATCGCCCAGGCGAGGTTCCTCGAATCTGAGATATTTCGAAATACGCGCCACAACGAGCACCATTGACACCTTTTCCGAAAAGGAATGATATTTCCTATGGACTTCAAAAATTTATTTGCCGAGCGCATTGGTGGCCGCTCTTTCGGATTCGCAAAGGCCTACAAGATGGAAAAAATCAAACAGTCCAAACGTCGGGCCATGGAACACTTCCCAGAACGTCGTTTTCTGGACATGGGCATTGGCGAACCCGATGAAATGGCGGATCAATCCGTCCTAGATGCGCTGCATAAAGCTGCCCAGAAGAGAGAAAATCGCGTCTATGCCGACAATGGTGGCTCCCTATTAAAAGAGACCGTCGCGAAGTATATGCACACCCTCTATGACGTCGATTTGGATTCCCAACGCGAGATTGTCCATTGCATCGGAGCCAAATCGGCACTTTCCTATCTGCCAGCTTGTTTCATAAATCCCGGTGATATGGTCGGTATTACTCAGCCGGGATATCCCATTTTAGGTCAGCATGTCCGCTTTCTCGGCGGAGAAATTTTTGAAATACCGCTCCTGGCGAAAAATCATTACTTGCCCGACCTAGACTCCATCCCGAATGACGTAGCCAAGAAGATGAAGCTACTCGCCCTCAACTATCCCCACAACCCAACAGGGGCTGTGGCTACGGTCTCTTTTTTCAGAAAAGCCGTCGAATGGGCGTTTCAAAATGAGGTTATTTTAGTCAATGATGCCGCCTACGCGGCCCTAGTCCATGATGACCTGAAGCCGCTCTCACTACTCTCGATCCAAGGTGCCAAAGAGGTGGCAATCGAGATCCATTCGATGTCCAAAGCTTTCAACATGACGGGATGGCGCTTGGGATGGGTTTGCGGGCAGGAAGAAATTATCAAAGCCTTTTCCTTTGTGAAGGATTATAGCGATTCCGGTCAATTTTTGGCGATTCAGGAGGCCGCCTGTACGGCCCTTTCTCAGCCCGAAATCACACGGCGAACAGCCCAGAAATACGCCCGAAGATGGAAAAATATAGCTTCCGTATTGGGTGAAAAAGGCATCATTGTCTCTCCCGCAAAAGCTGGATTTTTCCTTTATACATCCGCCCCTAAATGGGTGCGTTCCCGTCATGAGGAATCCCTGTCGTTTTCGAGCGCCGAAGTATGTGCACTCTGGCTATTGGAGGCCCTTGGCATCGTATGCGTCCCCTGGGACGAAACCGAGCCGGCATTGCGATTCTCCATGACCTTTGATGCTACCTCGGCTGCAGAGGAAACTGCCTTCTATGAGGAACTAAAGCAGCGCCTCGCCCCTTATCAATTCGGCTTCTGATATTCTTCGGAAATTCGGTTATATAACATTCCCAGGGCTCGGGAGTATTCGGTTTGCCCTAGACGATGCTCAAAAAAGTCCGCCAGACACATTACACCCCGAGCCACTCATCTTTCCGGTTTACAAAAACACATGATTCTCTCCAATCATCCCTCCCACCATGAGGGCTATGAACGATTCCGACACAAGTGCTTCTCTAGAGAAGATAAGCCATGACCTTTTTTCCACCCGCAAGGCGAAGCTAGAAACCATGCGCCGCGATGGGCAAGACCCCTATCGCCAGAACTGGGATCAACGGCATACCAGCAGAACCGTGCGCGAGCGATTGAAAGAAAAAGCCCATTCCATCACATCGAACGAAGTATCCCTAGCCGGTCGCATCGTAACCTTCCGGCTCATGGGGAAGGCCAGCTTTATCAAGATCCTTGATCGTGAGGGTATCTTACAGATCTACGTCACCCAACAGGCCATTGGCGAAAAGGATTACCAAGCGTTTAAAAAATACGACTTAGGTGATTTTATCGGTGTAAAAGGTACGCTCTTCCAAACCAAAACCGGAGAAATCACAGTTCGCGCCAATGCCATTCTCCTCATCTCGAAAGCTCTGCGGCCATTGCCAGAAAAATGGCATGGCCTCGTGAATGATGATCATATCTATCGGCAGCGGTACCTCGCCCTCATCGCAGACCCCATATCTAGGGCAAGGGCCATTACGCGCACCGAAATTCTCAAACACATTCGTCAATTTCTATGGTCTCGCGATTTTAGAGAAGTGGAAACTCCCGTCCTGCAGAATATCGCCGGTGGGGCCGCTGCCAGACCCTTCACAACTCACATGAATGCCCTGAATTGCGATTTTTATCTGCGCATCTCTCTAGAACTCTACCTCAAGCGCATGCTCATCGCCGGCTTCGATCGCGTATTCGAAATCGGTCGTGTATTCCGCAATGAAGGGCTCTCGCGGAAACACAATCCGGAATTTACGATGCTGGAGCTCTATCAGGCCTATGGCGATTATCGCGACATGATGCGCCTCGTATACGACCTGATCCAACACCTCTGTCATGAAATATTGGGCCATACGCAAGTGATGCGACCCGATGGAAGCGCCATTGAACTCGGTAATGAATGGCGTGAAGTCACCTATCGCGAGCTCCTACGGGAAGTTACAGGGGATCCATCATGGTTTTCCAGAAGCAAAAAGGAAAAGTTGCAATTCTGCTCCGAACACTCCGTCGAGGCATCAGGCGATGAAGAGGACTTTGAAGTCACCCATGCCATTTATGGCAAGCTAGTGGAGCCTTTTCTCATCCAACCGACCTTTGTGACACAACTTCCCAGAGAACTCTGCCCACTCGCCAAATTGAATTCCCAAGATCCCTCCGTCCTCGATGTATTTGAACTCTGCATCAACGGGCAGGAAATCGCCCCTGCCTACTCTGAACAAAATGATCCTCTTCTCCAGAGAGAATTATTCGAAACACAGGTGGGCGACGATAAACAAAACCTGGATAACGATTTCCTGCATGCCCTAGAATATGGCATGCCACCCGCCGGAGGTATGGGTATCGGCATCGATCGCCTGATCGTTCTCCTGACAGAAGCGGATAGTATCCGCGATGTCATCCTATTTCCCTCCATGAGACCCATCGACCACTCCGACTAAGTCCATGAAACAGGTTTTCATCAAGACTTATGGGTGTCAGATGAATGAACGCGACACCGAAGCCATTCGCGGATTGCTTAAATCTCATGGCTATGGCATCACGGATGAGGTCCACAACGCCGATGTCATTCTACTCAATACCTGTAGCATTCGAGAACAAGCGGAAATGAAGGCCATTGGAAAATTAACCTCGCTGTTTCAGCAAAAAAAACGCCGCGATTTACTCCTGGGCGTCTTTGGATGTATGGCCCAACATCACGGAATAGAGCTACAAAAACGTATCCCCGCCATTGACTTTATCATCGGGACTGAGAAATTACACCACATCGCGGATTACCTTGATCGGCATTTTGCCAACACAGCAGTAAATCCCAAAGGCACCATCGTCGACGTCACGGCGGAGCAGGATTCACAGAACAAAATTTCCACTCGTGATCTAAAACCAGGGCAAGTTTCGGCCTTTGTGTCGATCATGCAGGGCTGCAATATGCACTGCAGCTACTGCATCGTCCCAACAACACGTGGCCAAGAGCGCTACCGTCCCATGAAAGATATTCTCGATGAGATCCAGTACCTCATCATTCATGGCGTAAAGGAAGTCACACTCCTGGGCCAGATCGTCAATCATTACGGACAAGGCACATTCCCCATGGTCGATGGTAAAAGCCCTTTCGTCCAACTCCTGGAAGCTATTCAAGGCCTGGATGGCATCGAACGCATACGCTTTATGTCACCACATCCCGTAGGATTCCGCCATGACCTCATCGGATGCTTCGGACGACTTTCAAAACTCTGTCCTCATATCCATTTGCCACTCCAAAGTGCCTCTGATCACATTCTGAAGGCCATGAAACGTCCCTACAGCTGCGACATATTCCGACAGATTGTCCAGCGCCTTCGAGAACGAGTACCGGATATGGCATTTTCGACCGACATCATCGTCGGGTTTCCGGGAGAAACTGAAGAAGATTTTGACAAAACCGTAGCTTTTTTTGATGAGATCGCATTCGACATGGCCTTTATCTTCAAATACAGTCCTCGAAGTCATACACTGGCCGCCTTCATGGAAGAACAGATCGCCGAAAGTAAGAAAGAAGAACGCCAACAAGTCCTCCTGAAAACTCTAGAGCGACATTCCTATGAGCATAATCGAAAACTTATCGGGACGACGCAACAAGTGCTGGTTGAAGGAAAAGCGCACCGAGGAGAGAGCAAGTTCTTCGGACGCAATGCCCATTTCCGCAAAGTCATCTTCGACGGCCATCCCGAACTCATCGGCCAAACAGTCGGTATCATCATCGAAAGAGCCAGCACGACGGCGCTCTTAGGGAAGGTACTTCCCTAAGATGAGAGCCTTCTCTCTCCGAGAAGGCTCTTGAGAAATTTTCAATTTCTCGCGCCGTCGCGCCCCTCGTGTGGCAAAGCACCCGAGCCACTTGGCACATACCGTTCAAAATGACGACTGATCGTCGCAGCGATGACGGCTTTCAGAGTATCCCCTGGCAAGAATGGCCAAAAACCCGCCATCAAAAGATTCCCGCGAGGAACAAAGTACGACAGAACCCAATTTCCGAGCGCAAAGATGATGATTTCACCGACACCAAGAACTGCCAGTGTCCCCCACCATGTTTTGGCAAATCCCCTTGATTTGAGCCGACTGATAACCTCTGCAGATACAACCATTCCCAACAAGTATCCCGACTTCGCTCCCCAAAGCACTCCAGCCGAAGCTCCCGCCAAAACCGGCAAACCGCAGAGACCTAGCAACCAGTAAATGGCGACAATAGGCGTCGCCAAAGAACCCATAGTGAGCGCTACACAGAATACCCCTAAGCTCTGCCCCGTAATCGGCACTGGAGTCCAGGGCAAAGGTATCGTTATTTGCGCCATAAGATAAAGAAGGAATACGCCGTAAGCCAATTTCAGCCACCAAGGCATTGAAATGAGCTGAAGCTGTGATCCCAATCCTCTTGGTTGTGTAACATATATTTCTGCATTTTTCATAATATAGTTGTATTTATAATTCGGACTTTCATCCAAAATTCCTCACGAAAAAATAAGAAGAATAGTGATTATGTAATAAGTTTCACTTTTCAGAAGTCAATTCACTGTTCTCCGCATTCTTCATATGTCTCAAAATCCAGAGGGTATCGTCAAATAAAAGATTGATAAAGGGAGAAAAAGAAGGAGAGAGAAGGTATGGGAAAAAGGACACATAGAAGACTTGTTTCTGCATTCCACGCCCGCTCCATCTCTCTTTTGGTTGCCTGATCTTAATGACACTCTCTAGGAATGCTTCGATTCTGAAGTATCTTCTCCCGGAGAGATCGATTCTATTTCCTGTTTATCCTGCTTTTCCTCCTGGTCTTTTTTATCAGCCGTATCATTTGATGCACCTTCAGTGGGATTGGGAGGTGATTTAGGCATTTCAAGCTCTGTTTGAAAATCCCCTGTTTGAATCAACTCATACACTGAACGACCCTCAATGGTCTCATATTTGAGCAACGCATCCGCCAATTTTTCCAGTAAATGGCATTTTTCCAACAAGATGCAACGGGCCCGTTCCCTCTCTTCAGAGACAATTTTTAAAATCTCCAAATCGATCTTTTTCGCTGTTTCTTCACTGTAATTCTGCTCACGAGAAATTTCGCGGCCTAGAAAAATATGATCGCGATTATCTCCATAAGCGATGGGCCCTAAAGAAGTCATGCCCCAATCACAGACCATATTGCGCGCCATTTTTGTCGCCATTTTAATATCCGACGAAGCACCACTCGTGACCTCCGTATCGCCAAATATCAATTCCTCGGCCACACGTCCTCCCATGGAACAACAAATACGTCCAAGGGCATTATGTTTCGTCGTGTTTAAAATATCCTTTTTCGGCAAAAACATCGTACTGCCAAGACTCTGTCCACGCGGAATGATCGTTACTTTATGGACAGGCAAATTACCGTCATCGATCACTGCCTGGACGATAGCATGGCCTGCCTCGTGATAGGCCGTAATTTTCTTGTCCTTATCGTCCATGAGCTTCTTCCGCTCCCGACCATAGGCAATTTTATCCCTCGCCTCCTCAATATCTTGACGTTCGACTTCCGTCTTATTGTGGCGAGCCGCCAAAAGCGCCGATTCGTTCAGAAGATTTTCCAAATCGGCACCGGAAAATCCAGAAGTATTACGCGCCACATCTTCGAGATTCACATCCGAGACCATCTTGATCTTTTCCGCATGAACCTTGAGAATATCATGACGACCATGAAGGTCCGGCAAATCGATCACCACTTGGCGATCAAAACGTCCCGGCCGCAATAAAGCATTATCCAAGACATCGGGCCGATTGGTCGCCGCGATAATGATGACTCCCTCCCGACTGTCAAATCCATCCATCTCCACCAAAAGAGAATTGAGCGTCTGCTCGCGTTCATCGTTACCACCCCCTAAACCGGCTCCACGGTGCCGTCCCACGGCATCGATCTCGTCGATGAAGAGAATACAGGGAGCATTTTTTCTGGCCTGTTCAAACATATCGCGCACCCTCGCAGCGCCCACACCGACGAACATCTCGACAAAATCAGAACCACTGATGCTGAAAAACGGCACATCGGCCTCACCGGCAATGGCTCTGGCCAAAAGCGTCTTACCGGTTCCCGGAGGCCCCACCATTAGGCAACCTTTCGGGATCCTTCCGCCGATGTCCTGAAACTTTTTCGGACTTTTTAGAAAATCAATAATCTCAGCAACCTCTTCTTTGGCTTCGTCACAACCGGCCACGTCCTTAAGCGTCTTTTTTTTGTGATCAGGCGTAAGCATCTTCGCCCGACTTTTTGCAAATCCCATGGCATTGCGGCCGGCATTCCTGAGCTGACGGGAAAAGACGAAGTAGAAAATTCCAAAAATAATGAGTATCGGGAGCACACTTACCAAAATGTCGGTCCACAATGTATGTGAAGGTTTTTCTCTCCAATTAAGGGATGAACTCAGCAGTGCATTGAAACGATCACCCGTCAGTCTTCCCTGTGCCTCAAAGAGAACACTCTCCCTAGTTTCTCCATTCTCCAGCACCATGGGACGACCTAATTTGGCCTGGCCCTTGATTCGATACCATTCGGCTCCACGCGTTGGATCCGATTGAATAACACCCTGTAAAATTCTCCCTTCCTGTGAGGCCTGCAGCACTTGGTACGTCGTCCACTTTTGGACTTGTCCATGATACGGCGAGTAGCCTGACCATAGAGAGAAAATTCCAGCGATTACCAGGAACCAAATCGCCAATACTCTCAATTGGAATCTATTGAAAAAGAAATTTTTCCTTGCCATTTCTACTGAGTCTCAAGGCATCTCTAAATCTCACAGAATGTCAACTCAAGAGCCGAACGACTTTCCTCAGGAACTCTGAAATCTTCACAAAGTGGCAAAAAAGGCACCCAGATAATTTTTTCAGAATCAGGAAGCGCAATAACCGGTAATTTTCGCCGCTTATCTATTGGAATTCTGCGCTCCTGAAACATTTTTTTCAGCTTCTTGTGACCCTGGAACCCCAATGGACGATAGGCATCCCCTGGTCGCCAATTTCTTACCAGAAGCAACTGATCCTCCCTTAGGCCCGTCTTGACACGAAGCACCTCCTGTAGAAATTTTCTTCCTTCTTTCTCCCTATGGCATAGGGATTTTTTCAAAACACCGCCCGGAATCCCAACGCAGGGCGCCTGCCACAAAAGGGAATAATTTTCTGCCACCGTCATCGCCAATTTCGTAAGTCCAAGACAGCGATCTTTTACCCCAAGAACACTCCGGTCACCGAGGCTACAGCGAAAGTTTTTTCCCAAAAATAATGCCTCCAAGAGTTTTTCGAAATTCGCCCCACATACGCGCGCACGCAAATGACGCCGCTCCAGCCAAGCCTCCAAAATATAGCGATAAAGGGCCCGTGGCTGCCCATCCACTACCGAAAAATTAGGCATTTCGTCTTCGACGAGGTCGGAAAACGCGTGGGCAAAAAATCGCAGTGCCTCATCCGCTTCGCCTATCTGCCGCCATGTCTGACTCCAGCCCCCTCTCCACGGCCTCTGGGAAAATACTTCTTCCATCCGCGGGAGGAGATGATGGCGCACGCGATTTCTCAGATAAGTATCCTGGCCGTTGCTGCTGTCCTCACGCCAGGGAATCCCCGATTGTCCCATAGCCTCTGCCAGTTGTTTTCGCTCGAGATGAATCAGGGGACGTAAACGACGATAAGGGCCTATCAATTGAACCGCGAGCGGCGCAACCAACGCCCCCAAAGAAGCTCCCCGTACGGTACGCATGATCCATGATTCGCAAACATCATCCCAGTGATGTCCCAATAAAAGGCAGTGCCCCCCTTCCCGCAGCAGAACATTTTCAAAAAAAGCATAGCGATCCTCTCGCAGATCCGCCTCGGAACAACGAGGATTGGGCGGGCGCTTGGCTGAAAAAAATATCAAGCCCAATGCCGCCGCTACTTCACGCATAAATGCTTCATCGCCATCGGATTCCTCACCGCGCAGGCCATGATTAAAGTGCAGAACAATAAATTTATTCTCCGGAAAATGGAAATGGGAAAGCAACAGCAGGCATAGGGAATCGAGGCCACCGGAACAGGCGATTCCTACCGGATGCCCCTTTTCTTCGGAGAGATGCTCGACCACTCGCTCCTCCCACAACTCCTTCGGGAGCCGACAGCCTAAGTCCACTGCATAATCCTGCCACTGCTTTTTGGGAAAACACTCATCTTGGGATACTGCCACCTTCAATTCCTCCCGAGCTTTTCAGCCTATTCGCTGTCTTTGGAGCCCTACGGGCTCGCCCGCACAGCGGGCTACAAGAAGGGAAATGAAGGCCTTCATTTCCCTTTTGCAAAGACAGCGAAGCGAATGCTCCCAAGGCCAAAAAATACTTCATGATGCCTCCGTTGCCTCCAGTAAGGTCTGTATCTTTGCCCGATGATCGGCTAATAAAAGTGCCTCAAGCAACGCCTCCAGATCCCCATCCATGATCTGCGGTAAACTGTACAATGTCAGACCGATGCGGTGATCCGTCAGGCGATTTTGAGGAAAATTATAAGTCCGAATGCGTTCTGAACGATCCCCAGAACCCACCTGATGCTTCCGAACAGCCGCGTATTGGGCCCTTTCCTCCTCCTCTTTTCTCTGCAACAACCTCGAGCGCAGAACCGTCATCGCCCTTACGCGATTTTTCTGTTGGGAGCGTTCGTCCGCACAGTAGACAATCATTCCGGTCGGCCGATGCAATATCTGAACGGCCGAATCCGTGGTATTCACCCCTTGGCCACCAGGGCCACTGGCTCGGCAAATGGAAATTTCAATATCTTCCGGCGCAATCTGAATATCCACCTCTTCCGCCTCCGGCAGCACCGCCACCGTCGCCGCCGATGTGTGAATCCGTCCATTCGCCTCCGTTGTCGGAATGCGTTGCACGCGATGCACACCGCTTTCCAACTTTAAATACCGATAGACTTCTTCACCGCGAATCAAGAAAATGATTTCCTTAAAACCACCACATTCCGACGGACTCGAACTCAGGACTTCAAGCTTCCATCCCTTCCGCTCCGCACAGCGCGTATACATGCGAAAAAGATCGCCGGCAAATAAGCTCGCCTCATCTCCTCCCGTACCCGCACGAATTTCCATAATCGTATGACGTGAATCCGATGCCTCATGGGGAATCATATCCAACAAAATAGCCTGTTCCAGATGAGCCAAATGCTCTTCTCCATGGGCCAATTCTTCCGCCGCAAGAACCTTGAGTTCAGCATCTTCATCCACATCATTTAATAGGCGCTGACATGCCTGAATATCGCCCAACAAGCCTTCATATTGTCCGTATTTCTTCAGCAGAAGGGATAATTTTTGATGTTCCTTGGATATCTGAGCCGCTTGTCGCTGATCCGAAAAAAAATTTGATTCCGCCATGGCTCGTTCCAGCAGCTCATGACGACGCCGAAATGGCTCTATGCTAGGAATTTGTGTCATAACACTCTACGCCTGAGGGTTTAAAATTCACACTCTCTAAAGTCAAGTACCGAGCGCTACTTCATCGCGATGGAGGCATATTATCCCTTAGAATACAACGGCCACTCTCGAGAACCGCCCCCGGTATACCTGTCCTGTTCCCGCGAACTGCAACGGAAAAAGAGAGGCCGTATCATCCACCCTACCGTAGCGATGATAAACCAAATGGCCAAAAAATAAGCCCCTAAAGGCACACTTCGCTTACTTCCACCTGTACCTATCGTTTAATCCTATGCACAATGCGCTTTTTGACATCATCGAACGAGCCCCTGCTGTCGATTTCGACAAAAGGAATATCCGTCGATTGAAGATAGCGCAATGCCACTTCGGTATCGCTCAAAAAATTTTTATACCGACGACGGGCCAAAACCTCATCAACATCCGTAGAACGCACTTCACGTAAAGCCCCATTGCCGGTCTGCTTTACCTCTTGATTATAGGCGATAGCCTTACGACCACGGGACAATTGGCGTTCTAAACTCGTCGCCTCATCAACGGAAAAAACAATGACTCTAAATTGCGGATCCTCGCTGGAAAGAGCCCGCAATTTTCTCTCCAATAGGTACAAAAATTTCGCCTGAAATAAGGATCTTGGGTAGCCATCCATGACAAGACCCTCGCCACCCTTTCCCCGCAAAAGCGCCAAAAATGTCGCGCGAACGACAATGCTATTGTCCACCAAATCTCCACGATCTTTACGGGATTGCAAATCATCCGTATCCAGAAGCTCGCTGACGACAATAGGCTCAGAAGATATTCCAAGAGCGCGCATTACATGGCAGGAATTGGCCCCTTTCCCAGAACCTGGAGCTCCGCTCAACCAAATCACCGGTCGAGGAAAAACCATACCGGCCGACACATGATGCTCTTCCACCAGCTCCTGCAAAACCTTTTCGCAGACCCTATCGCTATTATCGGCATCCTGCACACCAGATAACACCGGTCCAGAATACCCCATTGAACTTTCCTCTTCTGTAGACACTACTATTTCTTCACGTTTTCATCGATCCATTTATGCTTCATCAACCATTATATCGTCCGATAGTTAGGAATGGCAAAATTCATCAGCTGTAGCTGACGGAAACTGCACTTTAGATATTTTCAAGTCTTTTCATAATTTTTATAAAATTGTATGATCCGGCACAACGGCGTCCTTCCCTACACACAAAATACCATCCCGCACATAAAGCCCATTATATTCAAATCCGTCCCTCTTTCCATCAGGTGTTAAACGCACGTGACTCCCAATGCGGGCACCTTTGTCGATGATACAATCCCGGATGTAACTGTGACAACCCACACCTATCATTGGAACACAATATTCCTCCTGGCTGTTCTCCTCCAGCGATTCGTAACAATTGGATCCCATCATGAAAACATTTTCCATGACCGTTCCCTCTCGCACCACCGAACAAAGCCCCAGAACACAACGCTTCAGATGCACTTCATCCAAAAGGCAGCCGTCCGAAACGAGCACATCCTGCAAATCGCAGTGACATATCTTTGAAGCCGGCAAAAAACTGGGATGCGTATAGATCGGTGCCAGAGCGTCATAGAAATTGAATTCCGGATGAAATGATGTTAGGCCCAAATTGGCCTCAAAAAAAGACCTTACGGTGCCAATATCTTCCCAATAATCATCGAAAATGTAAGCCCGCATCGCGACTTTTCCAAGAAGCCCCGGGATGATCTCCTTTCCAAAATCGGATCCACAGCTCGCCAACGTACGTTTCAAAACCTCTGCCTTAAAAACATAAATCCCCATCGAAGCCAAGCTATACTTTGTCGAAGAACGATCTTTTAATCGGCTCCTCAATTCGCCATCCATCGTCAATTGCTCCACGATTTCCAAATCATCCGGCTTTTCAAAAAATTCCTCAACGGAAAGGTCAGGGAGCACCCGCATCACCCCAAAAGACGCAACGCGTTCATTGGGGATAGCTTTAGCGGCGATGGTCACATCCGCCCCAGTACACCGATGTTGCTCCACCAAATCGGCGATGTTCATGCGATACAACTGGTCTCCCGAAAGAATGACCATCAGGTCATCCTTCTGGGCTTTAAAATAACGCATATTTTTCCGTACGGCGTCGGCGGTACCTTCATACCAACTATCGGAATTATCCTGCGTCTGTTCCGCCGAAAAAATCTCGATCTTTCCACCACCAAACGTATCAAAGCGGTAGGTATTTTCAATATGCCGATGCAATGACCGCGTATTGAATTGGGTCAAAATATAGATGCGATTGAATCCTGAATTGAGGCAATTGCTGATGGGAATATCGACCAAGCGGTACTTTCCGGCCAATGGAACCGCCGGTTTACAGCGGTACTTCGTAAGCGGATCGAGGCGCCTACCTCTGCCTCCGCCCATAATAATACACAATACATTCGGCCCATCCACAACCACCACACCATACTAGCGGATAGTGGCATAAAGTCAAATAGACAAGCGGCGACGAATACCGATTCTCAACTCTTTTTTCGAATCATGACACTCGGCGAAAGCTACACTGAGCCCGGACACCCGTATTTTTCTGAATCCTATTTTCACAAAATCGACCATGGCAATCATTTTCTCAAATCGTTCCAGCCGTATCATTTAACCCTTTGGGACAACGACAAAACTCCCAAGCTCGGGAGCTCTCGGTTTGCCGCCTTTGCGGTAAGAGAAAAATGCAAAGCGGGAGCTTTCATTTTTCCTCACCGCGGCCCGCGTAGCGGGCCAGAGCCCGAAGGGCTCAAAGGCGGCAAACCCGCCTCATCGACCGGAGACGCCCCAAGAACTTTCCGGAGCCTAGAGGATACCGTCAAAATCAGGCAGTGAAAAGAGAGATGGAGCAGACGTGGGATGCAGAAACAAGTCTCCTATGCGTCCTTTTTTCCATTCCATCTTTCTTTCCTCTCTTTTTCCCTTTGTCGACCTTTTTTGACAACACTCTTTAGGCATGACATTTTCCCAAACCCATTATCCTGCAGTGAAGTAACTCCCCATGGAACAACTGCTAGGGCACAAAAGACTCAAAAAATTTCCCTCTCAACCGTTCCATGTAGCCAAGGCTTTTAGGATAAAAATCTACTAAAACCTTCCGAGATACGGACACAAATCCTACCTTTCTTTTCGATAAGGACTCCTCTTGCCACCCGAAGTCCTCGAAGGCATCTTCGCTTCATACGGCTCTCCACGCGCTTCGCAAAGCGCCGCTTTACGGCTTAACCGCGTACGACCGCGTTCATCGATACCGACACATTTAACGACGATCTCATCGCCAATCTTACAAACATCTCCCGGATTCTCTATGCGAATATCCGACAATTCAGAAACATGGACCAATCCCTCTTTCCCGGGAATACATTCCACAAAAACACCGTAGTCCTTCACGGAACGCACAATGCCACGATAGGTCTTCCCGGATTCAATTTCAGCCGATATAAGCCGAATCTCCTTCAAAACGCGCTCCATGGACTCCCGGCCCGTGGCAAAAATAGTCACCTGACCACTATTATCCTCATGAATATCGATTTGGGCACCAGAAATTTCCGTAATACGCTTGATATTTTTCCCACCTGGACCGATCAGGGCCCCGATTTTTTCGGGATCGATGGTGACCCGTTCATACCGCGGTGCATTTTCACGCAATTCTTCTCTGGGACTCACCTGAACCCCCTGCATGATATCCAAAATCTTCAGACGCGCCTCGCGACTGCGAGCAATAGCTTCCTCCGCGATGGTCAACGGAATACCTTTAATCTTCAGATCCAATTGAAATCCCGTGATGCCTTTCTCCGTCCCAGCTATTTTAAAATCCATGTCGCCATAATGATCCTCCACATCCATGATATCCGTTAAAAGCACATGTTTCTCTATAGTCCCTGATGCATCAGAAGACGTGACAAGCCCCACTGAAATACCTGCTACCGGAGCCGTGATCTTCACACCTGCGTCCATTAAAGCCAAACATCCTCCACAAACTGTCGCCATGGAAGAAGAACCATTGGATTCTAGAATTTCTGACGCAACGCGAATGGTATAGGGAAAATCCTCCTCATCCGGAAGAACTGGGATCAGAGAGCGTTCCGCCAAGGCACCATGGCCAATTTCTCGGCGGCCCGGCGAACCACTACGGCCTGTCTCGCCGACGGAAAACGGCGGAAAATTATAGTGCAATACGAACGTCTTGGAATGAATTCCGCCAGAAATAGCATCGATTTCCTGAACATCTCTAGAGGATCCCAAAGTGGTCGTCACTAATGCCTGGGTCTCTCCACGTTGAAACAAAGCGGAACCATGCACACAGGGCAAAATACCCGTCTCGCAATGAATGGGCCGTATCTCATCGCATGCACGCCCATCCGAACGCCTGCCATGCTCCAAAAGGTAACGCCGATGGAGCTTCTCGAGTACCTCCTCGAACGCCACATTTAGGGAAATATCCGGAGTCGCCACATCCTTTATCTCCTCCGATACACGAAACTTCGTCTCCTCCTTAATCACCGCTACAGCGGCATTGCGGGATATCTTATCCGGCAGAGAGATCGCTTCGCACAAACGGTCTTCAAAATGCGAACAGATGTCCAAAATACGCTTTTCTGGCAGTACCAAAGGAAAGGTCTTTTTCGGCTTGGCGACCAATGATGCCAATTTTCTCTGCGCCTGCAGCAGGAATTGTACTTTTTCATGAGCAAACCTAAGCGCTTCTATAAAGCGAGCTTCTGGAAGTTGATCGGTATTCCCCTCGATCATCATCATGTGATGTTCATCACCGACATAAACCATATCCAAAGAGGAATCGAGCATCTGCTCATGGGTGGGATTCACGACCCATTCTCCATCCACCTCCGCCACACGGACGGCTCCGATAGGGCCCTCCCAAGGAATATCGGAACAGAGTAAAGCCGCCGATGCACCGTTGATCATCAAAATATCACCATCGTTCTGTAGATCGGCCGACAAGAGATAGCCTATGATCTGGACCTCATTCATGAAACCTTTTGGAAACAGAGGTCGCAATGGGCGATCGCACAATCGCGATGTCAATATCTCTTTTTCCGAAGGCCGTCCCTCCCGCTTGAAATATCCTCCTGGAATTCTCCCGGCCGCCGAAAACTTCTCGCGATAATCCACGCTTAAAGGAAAAAAATCCTGTTCCGCTCTGACTGCCGCCGCTGCGACAGCACTCACCAAAACGCACGTATCTCCGAGCCGCACCGTTACGGCTCCATTGGCCTGTTTTGCCAAGCTGCCCGTAGAGAACATTATTCCCAACTCGGGAGTCTCTACATTATACAATTGTTTCATATCTCTCTTTCTTGCTTAGATATCCTCTTTATTAACCACAGATCATTCAATTTTCACACAATATGTCAAAAACTCCCACGCTTGGGAGTATCCGGTTTACCGCCTTTGCAGTAAAGAAAAATGCAAAGCGGGAGCTTTCATTTTTCCTTACTGCGGCCCGCGTAGCGGGCAAGAGCCCAAAGGGCTCTAAAGGCGGTAAACCCGCCCGTCGATCGTCGACGCCGTTCAAATAACACCACATTTCAAAATTCACGAACTCTAAAAGCTAGAAATTACTCCACGAACTCTGATCCTTTCGATAAAAACCTACACCTAACGGCGCAATTTCAGGCGCTGCAATATGGCTTCATACTGCGACAGGTTATGTTTCTGAAGGTAATTTAGTAACTTCCGACGGTGATTGGCCATGGCGATGAGACCACGGCGCGTATGGTAATCCTTCTTGTGTATACGAAGATGTTCCGTAACATGCTGAATACGCGCCGTCAGAATCGCAATTTGGACTTCGCTCGAACCCGTATCCTTCTCATGCACCCTAAATGCATCGATCACTTTCTCCTTCTCGAGATAACTCGCTTTTGACATATCTTTTCATAGATTCACGACCTTTAACGGGGATAACTTTATCCCCGATATCTCCGCCTCACGGCCGAAACATCGCTCCACTCGAAAATTTCGAGGGTCATGGCAGGTACTCCTGCTGGCGTGGGTTTGACGTTGAACAATTTCCTCCGTTCTACAAGCACTTTTAAAGCACCCAACGGCCAAAGCTGGTGAAAAAATTTTTTGAGGCCGTAAAAGTGTTGTTATTTCTAAAACACGTACATAATTCCCTTAAGGAGATTTTTGTCCCCACCTATGGATCCGATCAATAATTTTACACCACGAGCCCAACAGGTTCTCGTTTTAGCGCGGCTGGAAGCAGATCGCTTTCAGCAAACTTACGTTGGCACAGAACATCTCCTACTCGGAATTATACAACTGGGTCAGGGCATTGCCTTTAACGCTTTGGAACGGCTTGGTGTCGACAATACCATCATCAAAGAGTGCATCGAACAGCGCATCTCTTCCCTTATCGGTGAACAAAAAAGGGACTTCGCCTCCAAGAATACCCAAAATGTTCCCTTTACGCCACGTGTGAAAAATATCCTCATCTTGGCGGCCAAGGAAGCACGCGGATTACAGCATTCTTACATCGGTACTGAACACCTCCTCTTGGCCCTTTTATGTGAAAATGAAGGGATTGCATCTGAAGTGCTACATGGCCTCCATATCGACGTCCAGGAATGTCGTAATGCTGTCCTTTCGGAACTAGATCCTCAATTCACCGGTGACATTCGCAAAAATACCGAAAATGATCCTCTTGATCACATCGATCCTCTCCACCACGACAGCATGATTAAGGTGGAGACCAAGACCCCAGCCCTCAAGGCATTTGGCCGCGATCTTACGGCCTTAGCCATATCCAAAACATTGGATCCCGTCATCGGTCGAGATAAAGAGATCGAGCGGACACTTCAAATTCTCTGCCGTCGAACAAAAAACAATCCCGCACTCATCGGGGAAGCCGGTGTTGGGAAAACCGCCATCGTCGAGGGGTTGGCACAGGCCATAGCCGAGAAAAAAGTTCCCCTAATTCTGCAGGATAAACGGATCATTTCGCTCGACCTTGCGCTCATGGTGGCCGGAACCAAGTATCGAGGGCAGTTCGAAGAGAGGCTCAAGGCGGTCATGGAAGAGATCCGCCGGACACAAAATGTCATTTTGTTCCTCGATGAACTTCATACCATCGTAGGGACGGGCGCTTCCGAAGGATCCATGGATGCCTCTAATATTTTGAAACCAGCGCTTTCACGTGGAGAAATCCAGTGTATCGGTGCCACTACTTT
The DNA here is from genome assembly GCA_031255915.1 of Puniceicoccales bacterium. Lineage (GTDB taxonomy): Bacteria > Verrucomicrobiota > Verrucomicrobiia > Opitutales > JAIRLG01 > JAIRLG01. The sequence goes on from JAIRRP010000005.1 coordinate 26,282, forward strand.
AGCAGAGTATCGAAAAAATATCGAAAAGGACTCGGCACTGGAACGACGCTTCCAATCCATCCTAATAGAACCACCGAGTACCGACAATGCGATACATATCCTCCAGGGGATCAAGCCATGCTACGAGGAGCATCATTCCGTCTTCTACACACCTCAGGCCATCGAATTGGCGGTACAGCTCTCCGATCGCTATATCCAGGGACGATTCCTGCCCGATAAAGCCATCGACATCCTCGATGAAGCTGGTTCCTATGCTCACCTACATGCCTACCGACAAGCACCTGTTCTGGTCGCCGCGCTGCAGCGAGAAATCGAAACCATAGCACTTCAAAAGGAAAAGGCGATTCATGACCAGCGTTTTGAAGAAGCGGCACAACTGCGCGATAAGGAAAAGCAGTTCTTGGAACAAAAGACATTCGCGCTTCAGGAATGGCAGGACCATCTCAAATCCTCCATCGTGGAAATTGATTCCGAATGCATCTGCCGCACCGTATCGGCCTACACAGGCATTCCCCTTTCACGCATCGAACAAAAAGAGAGCGAACGATTACTGTGCATCGAGAAAGAACTACAAAAATCCGTCATCGGACAAGAAGAGGCGATCGAAAGTATTTCTCGATCCCTTCGGCGTTCTCGCGCTGACTTCAGAGACCCTAAGCGTCCCATCGGTTCTTTTCTTTTTTTAGGTCCGACAGGTGTCGGGAAAACCTATCTGGCCAAGGTATTGGCAGAAAAAATATTTGGCTCCACGGAAGCACTTATCTCGGTCGACATGACAGAATACATGGAAAAGTTTTCCATTTCCCGCATGATCGGTTCTCCTCCGGGTTACATTGGCCATGAAGAAGGCGGGCAGATAACGGAGGCCGTTCGACGGAAACCGTACAGTGTGCTGCTCTTCGATGAAATCGAAAAGGCTCATCCTGATGTGCTTCAAATCTTCTTACAAATCCTTGAGGAAGGATGTTTAACCGATAGCCTTGGGCGAAAGGTCAATTTCAGGAATACGCTGCTCATCATGACGAGCAATGTCGGCGCTGAGCTTTTTCAAAAAAACGGAATTATGGGATTTCCCTCTCTTCAGGGGAAAGAAGAAGGTGATTTCGAGATGACGAAGAAAAAAGTCATGGAAGAAGCTAAAAAGACGTTTCGACCAGAATTCATCAATCGCCTCAGTGACATCGTTGTATTTAAGCCGCTTTCCCAGGCAGTGCTGGAAAAAATTGTCCAGCTCAATATAGCCGCCATGAATCAACGCCTCGCAGCGAAGCGGATTTCTTTACATCTCTCTGACGAGACGCGAAAATTTCTCATACAGAAAGGCTATGATCCGAAATTAGGAGCGCGACCGCTGCGACGCTCCATTGAACATTACATTGAGGATCCTCTGGCCGAGGCTTTTCTCAAAGGGCGTATTCGCGAAGGCATGTCGCTCCACGCTACCCTTAATCCCGACCGCACCATTGCCTTCAAATCCAGACCACAGCGGCGAGCAACGCAGCTGGTCCCAAAAATTTGAGCTCTCATACGCCCAAGATAGGAGAAAAAGCTCCACAGCGGCCAGTGGATCGATTTTACCGCCATCGAGCCATGGAATGATCCCTCTCGATACAAATTACAATACGGAGGATTTTCACGCGCCGCAAAGTCGATGAACTCATGCATTATGCCCATGACATCGCCATGCTGATGTGCGGCGATCGGCCTATTTCCCCGTGATTCGGGAATTTTCACGGTTTTGTGAAGCTTCCTCTTCTTCGAGAAATTCCAGCGCCGCGCGATGGCCCCTTTGCCCTGCAAAGCTAGCGCCTTCGCGAAGCGAAGGCGCTAGGGTCGGCGGCCGGCATAGCCGGCCGTCGACGGGCCATCGCGCGGGAAAATCAACGGACCACCTCAAGGGCTACACCCAGAGGATATCTTATTTTTTTCAAGCATCGATGCGACACCATCGCCCGTTCCCCAAGAAAATCAAAATGATAGAAAATGCGCCATTGCCGCTCCCAACGCGATAATTTACGCCTTGACTTTACCATAGGGCCACGCAGATTTTCGATCCCATCATTGGGGTGGTAGCTCAGTTGGCTAGAGCGTCGGCTTGTCACGCCGAAGGTCGCGGGTTCGAGTCCCGTCCACCTCGCCATAGGCTTCTTGAAGCCTATATTTAAGGCCTATGGGATCCGACCTGGGTTATGGCGCCTTCGCAGAATCCTCCCATTCAGCGCAAAAAAAAGTGTGCTGATTATGGCACAAATGGCAAAGAACAAGATCATGGCATTCCATTCCCACATATCGACGATTTTTCCAATACCCCAACCGGAAAAAGCGGCTCCCAGATAACCGAACATACCCGTCAATCCATTTCCTGCGGCCGCGGCGCGCTTGGAACTGAACTCCGCTCCGGCGCATCCGGCCAACATCTGAGGCCCATAGACAAAAAAGCCTATGATAAAGAGGAACAAAGTATTCGTTATTACCGACAGTGTCGGAACCATCCAAAAAATAAGCAATATGGCAATCAGTACCAACATGAAATAAACACAGGTACGATTCCTTCGCCCTTTAAATATTTTATCCGATACCCATCCGGCACATAAGCCTCCCAATGCCCCCATCAGCTCGAACCCCATGGATTGTAATCCCGACATCATGATGGAAGCGCCTCTGGCTTCCTGTAAAAACATCGGAGCCCAATTGAAGAAACCCATGCGGATGATATAAAGGAAAAAATTAGCCAGGCAAATGTACCATAACGAGGGATTCGGTAAAATATGTTCCATAAAAATTTCCCTTAACGTCACGACTTCTGTATCTTCATGGCCAGAAGTATGTCTCAAACCTTCCATATCTTCAATGGAAGGTAATCCCATCGCTTCCGGAATATCGCGCAGGCGATGGAAGAGAATGGCTGAAACAGTAAAAGCAAACATGGCTGGAATGATGAAAACCGTCCTCCAACCCCAATGCACCAGCATCCAAGAACCTCCCAAAAGAATGATCACGCTGCCGGCTTGATGGGAGGCATTGACGATGCCCCAATGGGTACCCAATTCTTGGGGAGAATACCAATGTACCATCAGACGTGCCACCGGTGGCCAACCCATCGATTGAAAAGCTCCATTCAAGGCATAAAACAAAGCCAATAAGATAACGGAATGGGTACAGCCGATACATAAACTACAAAGGGCAGTACCCAATAGACCCACCGTCATAAAATAACGGGCACTGGTCTTATCACATACCACGCCGCTGACGAATTTTCCTATTCCATAAATCAAAGCGAACATACTGAAAGCCCATCCCATCTGAGAACGGCTATACTCCAATTCACGTAACATCAAAGGAGCGGCTACTTGAAAATTCTGCCGTACAATGTAAAATGTGGCATAACCCAATGTCAGGGAACATAAAATTCGACAGCGCCAGTAATAAAAAGATCGACGAATACCCAGATCACTTACTTTACCATGATTGCCATGAGGAAAAAACATAACCGAAAAAGAAAACCGGACCTAAAACATCACACGAGTTGCAAATAGGGCAAACATTTTTTAATAATTCCGACAACATTCCTTCTACTATCTTGCCAAGGTGAATTATTCACCGTCGCAAGATTACATTGACGGCTTTCTCCCTTGACAAATACGCACTAATTTTAGGTTGCGGCGCTGGGAAGTGGATCGTTTTGCAGTTCCTAGGAAAGCTACGAAACGGGTCACTGTCCAAAGTAAGATTATGAATACTGGAAGTGAGATCATTGCCGTGTTGGAATACATGGAAAAGGAGAAAGGAATTGCCCGCAACGATATGATCAAAACCATCCAGGAAGCTATTCGCAGTGCTGCCATCAAAAGCGTCCAGTTCGGTCGCGATGTACGCGTCTGCATCCATCCTAAAACAGGTAATCTTCAGGCCTGGGCCATTTACGAAGTAGTCGATTCCGTAGCCGATCCATCGGCTCAAATGCACCTCCTCAAGGCCCAAGAGCTAGATCCCAAAGCACAGCTCGGAGGCATTATCGAAAAAGAAATATCCCCTACTCTTCTGGGTCGTATCGCTGCCCAAAGTGCGCGTCAGGCCATTAGTCAAAGCGTCCGGTATTTTGAAAAAGGACGCATTCATGAGGATTTTAAAAATCAGGTTGGGAAGTTTATAACCGGTACTGTTCGGTCGGAAGACAGAAGGAATCTCTTCATCGACCTTGGAAAAGCAGAGGGCATTATGCCCTTCCATGAACGTACTCCCGGCGAGGACTATCGCCCAGGCGATTCCATTCGATGCTTACTCCTACGTATTGAATCCTCGGCCAACGGACCTGAGATTATCCTCAGCCGTGCCTGCAATCAGTTCATCAGCAAGCTTCTAGAACTGGAAGTTTCCGAGATCGCTGATGGGACCATCGTCATTCGCGGTCTCGCCCGCGAAGCGGGTTATCGGACAAAGGTCGCCATCGAGAGTAAAGAATTAAACGTCGACCCCGTAGGGGCTTGTATCGGCACCCGAGGCATTCGTATTCGGAGTATTTGCAAAGAACTTGGAAATGAAAAGATCGACATCTTACATTACTACGCTGATCCCGTAAAGTTTCTGGCCGAAGCAATTCGGCCGGCTGTTCCACGCAATATACAGATCGACGAACAGGACCATCGCATTTATTTTGAAGTTAGTGAGGAGGACCTCGCCATAGCCATAGGCAAGAGGGGCCTGAACGCTAAACTCACTTCCAAACTCATGAATTGGAAATTGAGCATTAATAAAGAAGTTTCCCAGAAAGACATTCGCTTTTCCCAACGTATTCAAAAAGCTACCCAAGGGCTCAATGACATCCCAGGTATTTCGGACGAAATGGCTCAAAAACTTGTCACCGTCGGTATTACCGGCCTCGATGTTTTTGAAGGTGTCACAGTAGAGGACTTACAATCTTCCGGATTTACGGCCGAAGAGGCAGATACTATCATTTCATCGGTTCGACAATTTAAGTCACAAGCAACAGCTTAACTCACGCGACATTCTTAATTATTTACAATGGAAGTCATTGCTATCTGTTAAGTTTTTCTCATCTGAGAGTAGCATGAGTGTCAGGGTTTACCAGTTATCCAAGCAATTAGGGAAAGATAATAAACAAATTATCGCCCTCCTACAGGCGCGTGGATTATCCATTCAAAGCGCCTCCAGTACCGTTCCTAACATCTACGCCGACGCGCTTCTGGAAGAATTCAAAGATACGGTTCCTCAATCCGAAAATGCAGATATTGAAGCTCCTAAAACATCGAAAGATCTCGATGTAACAGACTCAGAACCACCTTCGGCCTCTAACATTGACAAAAATCCACTCAAGCAAGACGAAGTAAAGTTAAACACACCAATACCCACCGAGGCTAATCAACCAATAAAAACACCTTTCTCATATTCCCAAACTTCTATAGCATCGGCAACCTCATCTAACCAGACGGCGTTTCTCCCCAGAACCAAACCAGCACCTCGCCCCCCCGCTATTCTCCTCGAAAAACGCCAAGTCGTTGCGGCCGATGCCATTGCTGCTTTTTCGAACTCCGTAAGGAAACTCTCAACGGAAAAGGGACCTACTTCCGGAACAAAAGTTGTTTCTCAGCCTACTGATGTCATCTCCAATAAAAGCTCTTCTACTCCTTCAAACGCTGCCATTTCCTCTTCTATTCCCACTATACCTCGCTTTTCTCCCCACTTCAGCCCCAGACCATCGATAAAAGAATTTAAGATTCCTGCACCGCTACCCCATTTGGCACCTGTTCCGCCGATGGCCAAAAATGAACCCGAAGTCACGAGAGCTCTCAAAGTCTTAAGGGCCAAGACGCCTATCATTGTCCATGAGTTTGCGTCCGCCATCGGCATTAAACCCTTCCAGCTCATTTCCGAATTGATGCGTCTGGGCATATTCGCATCCATGAACCAATCCATCGTGGAAGAAATAGCGGCGAAAGTAGCTAAAAAATATGGATTTCAGTTAGAAGTTCGTCGACGCGGTGAAGAATCTGACCCTAAACGCAGGAAAGAAAGAACATCTCCCATTGCCACAGATACTTCTGAGCAACGGGAATTACGTCCTCCCATCGTCTGTGTTCTTGGCCACATTGATCACGGAAAAACAACTCTCCTGGATGCTATCCGACAAACGGATGTGGCCTCGGGCGAAGCGGGTGGCATTACCCAGCATATCGCCGCTTATCAGGTAGAGGTCCAAGGAAAAAAAATTACATTCCTCGACACCCCAGGGCACGCTGCTTTTGCCAAGATGCGCCAGCGAGGAGCGAATGTGACGGATATTGCCATTCTCGTCGTAGCTGCCGATGACGGATTCATGCCACAGACGGATGAAGCGCTGAAATTTGCACAAAAAGCGGGTGTTCCCGTCGTCGTAGCCATCAATAAAATTGACGTTAAAGGCGCCAACATCGATCGCGTCAAACAACAGATGCAACAGCGGAGCATTACGCCTGAAGAATGGGGTGGAGAAACACTTTGTATCGGCATTTCAGCCACTCAAAAAACACATCTGCAAGAACTCCTAGAGCTTGTGCTCATTCAGGCAGAAATGCTGGAGCTCAAAGCGAATCCCAAAGCCAATACAGAAGCTGTCATTATCGAATCACAGGTAGATACAGGTCACGGGGTAGCCGCGACCGCCATCATCCAAGAAGGTACATTAGCAATAGGTACCGTGCTCGTCTGTGGCTCACAGTATTGTCGCGTACGCGCCCTTTTCGACGATCATGGGAAATCGATCAAAACAGCCCCGCCTTCGACACCCATTCGCATCATAGGTTGGTCAGGTGCACCCGAAGTCGGTAGTCTAGCTCATGCAGTAAAAGAGGAAAAACAAGCCAGAGCTGAGGCTGAAGAAAACGCTTCTCTTGAAAAAAAGTCTAGAGAACAATCCACTTCTTCCATATTTGGAAAAAATGCACAAGAGACATTCGCCGCCCTCGGCACTCCTTCCCACGAAAAGGTACTAAAGCTCCTCGTCAAAACGGATGTCCAGGGAAGCATCGAAGCTGTCCGTCTGTGTTTGGAAAGTATCCTTAGTAATAAAGTTCACTGGGAGATCATTGCCCAATCCGTTGGAAATATCTGCAAAAATGACATTGAACTCGCCCACTCTTCCGATGCCACTATTTTAGGATTTAACACCTCCTATGACTCCGGAGCAGCCGCTTTAGTTAAAAATCTTCAAGTGAAAGTCCTACGACATAGTATCATCTATGAACTCGCAGACCAGGTTCGTGATGCCATGACGGATCTTTTGGAGCCAGAACTTCATGAAAATTATTTAGGGTCGGCGCAAGTACGTCAAATTTTTCACCTATCCAAAGGGCTCGTAGCCGGCTGCATGGTGATCGACGGCAAGATCATTCGCGAGAAATTCCTACGCGTAAAGCGCGGGAAACAATTACTCTTCAAAGGTCGCATAGCCTCCTTAAAACACCTTAAAGAAGATTTACCTGAAGTACGAGCTGGATTTGAATGTGGGATACAGTCCCAAGGATTTACTGCTTTTGAAATCAATGACGATATCGAGTGTTATGAAGTCGTCGAACAACGACCTTCACTCTAACCGGAATTTTTATGCATCCTCGGATCACACGGGTTAATTCGCTTTTGCAGGAAGCGCTTGCCGGTATTTTAAAAAAATACTATCGCGAAGAATCGGTCACCATCACCATCACCCGCATTGCCACTTCCAGCGATTTGCACTATGCAACGGTCTACGTAAGCATTATCGGCAACGAAGCGGAACAAAAGCGTTCCCTCCGTTGGCTTCACAAAAAAAAGTTCGAGCTCCGCAACCACATCAATCGAGAAGTTGTGCTGAAATTCTCGCCGGAATTGCATTTTTTGATGGATAACTCTCATTTACGAGCGATGCGTATCGGATCCCTTCTCTCAGAAGTCGAGACATCCTCTTTCGAAGAACACAACAGCAGCTTCTTCATCAAATCCACAATGCCCTCTTAAGGTCCGCCATAGGGTGGGGCTCCTAGGGAAAAATTAATATCCCTCATTTTTATTTCCATCACTCACCTGTTACTTTCGCAAAGAACTGGCTTCTCTCGTGGATTTGAATTTCCAGAAGTCTGTTGCAAAGTTGGGTTTTTAGAGAAAAACTAGCATCATTACAGGACAATTCTTCTCAAGAGGACAATTCCCTCGCCGCTTATTTGGGTGCCTTGGATGCCTTATTAGAGGATGCTGTCAAAATTAGGCAACCCAAAGAGAGATAGAGGGGATGTGGAAT
>JAIRRP010000046.1 GCA_031255915.1 Puniceicoccales bacterium
TTTGAGGAGATTAGGAGGGATATTACGCATTTGGAAAAGGAAATCGATATACTGGAAATCGCTTCTTTTCTGAACCAACCTCATGATCGCTGTAATGCTTTTATGATGATCCATGCGGGAGCTGGAGGGACGGAATCATGTGATTGGGCAGATATGCTCTTGCGAATGTACCAGCGATGGTGTGAACGGCGTGGATTTGGTATAGAAATTCAGGAAATTCAAGAGGGTGAAGGAGCTGGGTTTAGTCGCGTGACCTTGAGGATTGAGGGGGAATATGCCTATGGCTATGCCAAGGCCGAGCGCGGTGTTCATCGCCTCGTGCGCATCAGTCCTTTCGATGCCAATAAGCGTCGCCATACGTCATTTTGTTCCGTCGACGTGATTGCCGAAATAGAGGATGATATTCCACTGGAGATAGATGAGGAAGACCTTCGAATCGATACCTATCGTTCCAGTGGGAAGGGAGGTCAACATGTCAACAAGACGGAATCAGCTATTCGCATTACCCATATTCCTACGGGCATTGTGGTGACGTGCCAGAATGAGCGCTCTCAGTTTAAAAATAAAGCATTGGCCATGAAAAACCTTCGGTCGCGTCTCTATGAGCGTAAGGAAGATGAGAAGCGTAGCGCCATGGAGAAATTTTACGGCGAAAAGGGAGAAATGGGTTGGGGGTACCAGATCCGGAGCTACGTCATGCAACCTTATCAAATGGTGAAGGATTTGCGCACCGGCGTGGAAACGAGTGATGTTTCTGGTGTTATGGATGGTGACATCGATGGTTTTATCGCAGCGTGGCTACAAGCGGGTTGTCCGCGAGTACGCCAATAGAGAAATTTCTTTTGATGCGTATTGTCTCCTGGAACGTCAATGGTTTTCGCTCTATTCTTAAAAAAGGGTTTGGGGAGCAATTGAACAATATGCAGGCGGATATCTTCTGTGTGCAGGAAACAAAGGCTTCGTATGAGGTTATGGAGAATCTGTTGGGCTCATCGGATATTCCTTACGAAGTGAAAAGTTTTCATTCGGCCGAACGCAAAGGCTATTCCGGCGTGGCGATTTTTTCCAAAAAGGTACCAAAGGAAATTTTTGTCGCTGCGGAGTTAGAAGCTTGCCTCTCACCCTCTGAGGGGAGGGTTTTGGTCCACGATTATGAAAATTTTTATGTCGTGACGATCTACGTGCCTAATTCCGGAGAAAATTTAAGGCGTTTGGAGCTTCGCTACCGCGTTTGGGATCCGAACTGTGCATTATTTTTACGACGGCTGGCCGAGCAGAAACCGGTGATCGCCTGTGGAGATTTCAATGTAGCGCACCGGGAGATCGATCTAGCTCGTCCCGACCAAAATCATGAAAGTGCTGGATTTACAGACCAAGAGAGAGAGGGATTTGCCCGTATTTTGGGCGAAGGATTTTTAGATACTTTCCGCGTTCTCTATCCGGAAAAAAGAGAGGCCTATACCTGGTGGTCGATGAGGACGGCTGCTCGTAGGAGAAATATCGGTTGGAGGATCGATTATTGCTTAATGAGTGAGTCTTGTCGTCTTTTTTTGCGCAATGCCTTTATTTTAGCGAATATCATGGGCTCCGATCATGCGCCGATCGGTGTTGATCTGGAATTATCTTGACAAACGCCAAGTTTTCGAGTAATATAAAAGAGTTTTTTGGCGATGTAGTAGAGGTTCAATGGGATTTTTCTATCCATTGCCGAAGGAGTTATGGGATATCATGGAGAGAAAGATTCTCTGTTTCTTGGGCGTTGGCATTTTTTATGTTCTTTTTGTACATCTCGTCGATGGAGGGCCCTGGCTCGAAACGGTTAAGGACAGTCTGCAGCCGGAGTTTACTATTAATGCCGAATTTCCCAATGTGAGCAATGTAAAAGAGGCTCTTCAAAAGAAATCCGGTAAGGCGCAAATGGCCGAAGGAGATATTCGCGAGCTGGGTGCACTGGGGCAGGGAAGACACCTTCGAATCGCTGTTTTTCTGTGGCGTGGTGAGACAGACGCGGAGCAGGCTTTTTACCAAAAGCTCAAGGACTTGAATTATGAGGTGACATACGACATTTTTAATGTCCATCAGAATTTGAAAGAGGTATTTCGTATCCTAGATAATGGTTTTGATGCGAAGCAGTATCACTATGTCTATACCTTTGGAAGTCAGCTGACACTCATCCTGAAGCGGCATTTGCGCAATGAAGTTCCTTTAATATTCAATGCCGTGAGCTATCCGGAAGAGACGGGTCTTGTGGTTGGCTTAAAACGGACAATGGAAAATATCACTGGTTCCATGCTGAATATTACGGGGGCCAATGCTTCGGGAGTGAGTGTTATCAGTGATGTACAAACTCAATTGCATCATGCGAAGATGCTATTCCCCTTCGAGCGTATTTGTGTATGGATTCATCCTCAAGAATTGAGTTCTACGGAAAGTTTGAGACAGCTAGAACAGCTCAAATCGGAATTTCAATTGCAGGTTTTTCACTACAATATTCCCAATGTGGATGCGCTTCAAAGCGCTTTAAAGCTCCTTCAGGAAGGGCGTTTCCCCATTAAATGCGATGCGATATGGATCCCTTCTGGTTCGTTGTTTTTAGAAAAAGCTGATGCGATAGGACAAGCGCTTCGTAAGTCCAGAATACCGGCTATTGCCGAATCGCAGGTTTTGGTGGCGCACGGAGCATTGATTTCAACGGCCCCAGATCATACACAAACGGGGATTCGGTTGGCGGAGATATTGAATCAGAACCAAAAAGGAAGGGATTTACAGTTTATTCCCGTCAAATGTCCAAAGCCAAAGGTATGTATCAATAAGACGATGCTTCAGAGGTTCTTTCTGCCCATTGCGGATAAGCCAGAGGATTTTTTGAAAAAAGTCCACTATGTGCAAGAGGATATTCGCCTAAAGGAACCTAGTGATAATGCTCTCTCGGCCGTCGATATCGAGATTTTCCAAGATCAAGAGGCATAGATGACCTACGCCCGAGAGCTGTAGGCCATTTGCCAACAACCCCTAGATGGCGGGCATGCTATAAATCATGTCTATGTCCGAGCTGCAGATGTCGTTGTTCCCATGAAGCAGCTTCTTTATGTATTGCGCAGGGCATGTCGCAGAAGCACTTCTGTGGAAGCCTGTTCACCGATGCATTGCGAGGATTTCATGATGATTTTTTCCGCATCCTGGAGCTTATAACCCAGTGTCATCAGGGCGGTAATGGCATCTTGTAGAGGAGATGAGGAGAGAGCATTGGTCAGTTCCGGAGTTTCCGGATATAATTTTTTCGCCGCATCGGACAATTCAATGACGATGCGTTCGGCTGTTTTTTTCCCAATACCTGGGATTTGTGATAAAAGTGATGTGTTGCGCTGTGCGATGGCCTGTCGGAGGGCATTTCTCTCAAGACGACTCAGGATGGAGATGGCACATTTGGGGCCGACGCCGGAGACTTTTCCGATGAGCAGCTGGAAAAGCTGACGATCTTCCTGATTCAGGAAGCCGTAGAGATCTTGAGAATCGGCGCGGTAGATGGGATGGATGTAGAATTTTATGGTCTGGCCTAATGGTGGCAATTTTTCGTTGACGGTCAGCGGGACATGGACCTCATAACCTATGCCATGGACATTGACGACACAGCGAAGTGGCGATTGTTCCTGGAGAATACCTTCGAGAGAGACGATCACGATGGGGAAAATTTGGTGATTTCAGCCGCTTCGACAATAGGATTTTTCCAAAAGTGATTTTGAGCTAAATATGGTGAAGTTGCTGTCCTTTGTTTTCCCCCGCCTTTGCGGTAAGGAAAAATGAAAGCTCCCGCTTTGCATTTTTTCTTACCGCAGCCTGCGGAGCAGGCGGGAGCCCGTAGGGCTCCAAAGGCGGCAAACCCGTCGCTTGGACTGGAGACGTTGCTGAGGAAAAATCTGTTACATTCGGCCTTCCGCTGCCTTTCGAGCCTTCCAGGCTCGCCCGCTGTGCGGGCCGCAACGGGCCAATGAAAGAATTTCATTGGCCCGTTGGAAAGGCTATAGGAGCAACAAAGGACAGTATTGTTCATTCGGTTTGCCGCCTTCGGAACCCTTCGGGTTCCTGCTCGCTATGCGAGCTGCGGTGGGGA
>JAIRRP010000028.1 GCA_031255915.1 Puniceicoccales bacterium
GGAAAGACTCCAGGGGCGGCGGAAAGCCAAGCCTGTCAGTCCAACTTTTCCGAGAAGCTCCATGGCTTTTGCTTTGGCCACATCCTGTTTTTCTTTTTTCACGACGATGGGGGCCAGCATAATATTCTCCAGCAGTGTTTTGTTGGGGAAGAGATTAAATGATTGAAATACCATGCCGACCTGTTGCCGTAGGGCATGAGCCTTGTCAAGGAAATGATCATCGATCGGATGTTCCTGAGAGGGTCTTGAAAGCATGATGCCATCGATCGTGACGGTTCCGGAATCGAGGATGTCGAGGCAGTTAAGGCAGCGTAAAAGCGTCGATTTCCCACAACCGGAAGGACCAATAATGGAGACAAGATCGCCTGTTTCGATGGAAAAACTGATGTCGTTGAGAATGAGATTTTCCTCATGGTACTTATGGAGATGCTGAACTGAAATTAGGGGTTCCATGGCTATGTTGTTTGGGATTGAGAGGATTGTGAGGCGATGAGGAGGCAAGCGGAAATACAAATGGCGCTATCAGCTATATTAAAACTTGGCCATCGATAGAATGGTAGATGAATGTCAATGAAGTCCGTGACATAACCGTACTGGATACGGTCAATGACATTGCCGAGAATACCGCCTATCAATAGGCTGTAACAGATGGGGTGTATTTTGAGCGTTTTTGAATAGTTCCAAAAAAGTATGGCGGTGGCGATGATCCCCAGAATGGCAAGTTCGAGATTATGGCCTCGAAAGAGACTCCAAGCGGCACCCGTATTCTTGGCATAGGTAATGTAAAGCCAATCATCTATTAAGGAAATGGGTTCAAGCGCTAGCGCCAGGGCATTGGAGCGAATGAAGTATTTCGTGATGCCATCGAACAGTAATGTGCTGATAAAAACGACAATGAACAGAAACCAACTTGAAAAGCGTTTTTCCATGTCTATCCCTGCAGTTCCATCTCTTCATCGTAAACTACAGAACTTTCCTCTATGCCTTCAGGGAAAATCCTTTCAGGAACGGAAGAGCGATAGGTCTTTTGATGTTCTTGTTTTGCCTGGCCGTCGAGTGAATATCGCGTGAAGGGGATGGCGAGTAGACGTTTTTCGTCGATGGGTTGACCGGTAATTTCGCATACACCAAAGGTTCCATCGAAGATACGGTCGATCGCTTTTTCGATTTCCGACAGCGCTTCTGTTTCATTCGGTATCAGAGTGAGTGCAAAATCGATATCGAATTCGTCATCGTTAAATTGAGATGTATGGCCTTGAATTCTCGCCTTTAGGGCGGTAAGCCTATCGTAATATCTTTTTAATTCTTTTGGGACTTCTCTATCGATCTGCCTCATCGAGTCCGAAACTTGTCGCGGATCGAATCCGAGAAGGTCAGCGAGACCAGCGGCAGCGATGATTTTAGGTCTTTGTTTTCTATGGGCTGGGGATTGAGGTGATACTTTTTCTTTGGGAGAAACCGTTTCATCACATTCGGAATGAAGGTGTTGAGATTCGGCAATGGCTAGGCGAACATCTTCCATCGAAAACACGAGCAAATCTCTATGATGCTGGCATTTGTGAGGATGTTGATGCCGTTTCATGATACTGGATATGCCATCATGTTGCAGCGCTTTTTTTAGATGAGATGAAAGTGAAGACATATGTAATGAATGATGAAGTAAAAGGTATTGGGTATCAGGAATGCGGATGGGATTCTTGTAATACATGGGAACAACGTTCGGAGATCATTCCGAACTCGCCAGCGGATACAAGATGGTCTACATAGCGCCAGCACCGGGGACAACGCTCTCCTTTGGCCACTTCGATCTCTACTTTTAAAGGAATAGCTTCTGGTTGTTCCTTACAGGTGACTTGGGAGACGATGAAGTACGTCGGTAGATCAGATTCATTATTCTGTAGGAGTTGAAACAAAGAATCTTCTTTAGGTCCATAGATGATGACATGGGCATCGAGCGATTGGCCGATCGTCTTTTCTTGGCGCATTTTTTCGAGTTTTTCATTCACTTGAGAGCGTAGTTCTAGGATGCGGTCTAGATTCTCTTCGACGGAGATCTCTTCGGGAATATCCTCTACCTTCGGCCATTCTGTCAAATGGACGGACTCTAGTTTGGTTCCGCTTTGGGAGCCATAGGCTTCATCGCAGGTGAAGGTCAGTATGGGAGCGAGAAGTCTTACCAATGTTATGAAAATGTAGTGAATTGTCGTCTGAGCAGAACGCCTTTTTAACCAATGACGTCCCAGGGTGTAGAGCCGATCTTTAAGGATGTCGTGATATTGCGCCGACAGTTCAACGGTACAAAAACGGCTAAGGTAATGATAAGCTCTGTGAAATTCATAATTTTCGTAGGCATCCGTTACCTGTTGAATGAGCCGTCGCACCTTTTGAAGGATCCATTGATCGATGGGTGTCCTATGGGCCCATTCGACTTTATCTTTTTCTGGATCAAAATCGAAGAGATTGCCCAGTTGGAAACGCAGTGTGTTGCGAATCGTCCGGTAAGCCCCAGTGATATAGGTGAAGATGTTTTCAGAAATGGGAATATCATTTCGGAAGTCTTCAGAAGCGATCCATAGGCGAACGATATCGGCTCCGAAGTGCTGGACGTAATCATCTGCTGTTTGCGGCTTACCGTCGCTTTTGGAGATTTTTTTCTTATCGTCGCCAACGATAAATCCGTGTGTCAAGACCGTCTTGTAAGGTGCTTGGCCATCATTGGCGATGAGACTTGTCCATAGGGAAGACTGGAACCAACCGCGGTGCTGATCGCTCCCTTCAAAGTAAAGGTCGGCCGGAAATTGCAGATCACTCCGAGTCTTTAGGATGGCCGAGTGGCTGCTGCCGGAGTCGATCCAAACATCGAGGGTATCTTCACCCTTGTGCAATGTTTTAGGCGACCAGCTTGTGGGAAGCTCGATGTCTTTCAAAATCTCTTCTGTGGTAGATTGGAACCAAAAGTCGCTGCCGTATTGCTGAATCTTACGGGCGACGTTGCGAATAACGGAGGCCTCTAATAATGGCTTTTCGCGTTCATTGAAAAAAACCGGGAGTGGAATTCCCCAACTGCGCTGTCGGCTGATGCACCAATCTGGCCGCGAAGTTATGGCTCCACGGATGCGGTTCTCGCCCCATGATGGGAGCCATTGAATTTGTTTAATGGCTTCTAGGGCCCGTTCTCGAAGATGTCGGTGATCCATCGAGAGAAACCATTGGTGCATGGCCCGAAAGATAACCGGCGTTTTGGAGCGCCAGCAGTATGGGTAAGAGTGGGTTATTGTTTGGCAGGCAAGCATGTGACCACTGCTGTGCAATTTTGCGATAACAGCTTCGTTGGCACGACAGCCTGTTTCTGTCTCTAAAACGGAGATACCGACTAGATCCTTTGGTATGCGGCCATCATCCATGTAGCATCCCTCGTCGTCGATGGGACTGTAAATTTCCAAATGGTAGTGTAAACCTGTTTGGTAGTCTTCGAGTCCATGCCCTGGAGCGGTGTGGACGCAGCCTGTTCCGGTATCCGTCGTCACGTAATCAGCTAGAACAATGGGGCTTTCTCTAGAAATAAAAGGATGTTGTGTGCGGATTCCTATACAATCTTGGCCTGAAAATGTCCTGTGAACATGATAATTTAAGAGATCACAGGATTCGGCGAAGGCGCTCAAGAGAGCTTCTGCGATGATGAATGAGCCCTTATGGGAGGAGATTTCTGCATAACGTAATCGCGGATGAATGGCAATGGCCATGTTCGAAGGAAGGGTCCATGGCGTCGTCGTCCAGATGACAAAGGCTGCGTTTTCGGATATCCCCAGGGCTTGGGAATGCTTCTCCTTAATGATGGGAAACGAAACCCAGAGGGAAGGGCTCTGGTGCTCTTTGTACTCGATCTCTGCTTCGGCGAGAGCCGTTTTACAGGGAATTGACCAGTAGACAGGCTTTTGGCGGCGATAGACGTATCCCTGCTCCACGGCTTTGGCGAATATCTCGAGCACAGCGGCTTCATAAGAAGGATCCATCGTGCGATACTCATGTGCCCAGTCCGCTAAAACACCGAGCCGCAAAAACTGCTGTTGCTGCTTATCTCGAAATTGTCGGGAGAAATCGGCGCAAGCCTTGCGTAGTTCAGGAATAGAAAGGGAACGTTTTTCTTTGCGGAGTTGTTTGGCGACTTTGTGTTCAATCGGTAGCCCATGGCAATCCCATCCCGGAAGGTAGGGGGTTTGGAAGCCTCGCATGGATTTATAGCGCAGGATGATGTCCTTGAGTATCTTGTTTAATGCCGTGCCGATATGAACATCTCCATTGGTGAAGGGTGGACCGTCGTGGAGGACGAAAAGCGGTCCATGCTGGTTCTTCTCCTGGATCTTTTTGTAAAGATGAATTTTCTCCCAATAGGCTATGCGCTCCGGTTCTTGTTCGACCAAATTTGCGCGCATCGCGAATGTCGTCTGAGGTAAATTAAGCGTATCCTTAAGATTATGTCCCACAGCTCCTAAAAATCCGGTTGGTGGGCGCACCTTGGACCTTTTGGCTTTCATGTCAAGAGGAGAGGCCTGGAGGAAGGGTGGATTTAAATAATATTCAAGCCACAAAGGTATTCGATAATCAAGAGAAGAAATGGAAAGGTTAGAAGAGAAGTTATTTCCGGTAAGTTATTCGATATTACTTAAGTAAGTAGTGTTTAGTTTTCCTTTTTGGGATGAAATAGGTACCTCTTTATTCACTATTTGAACGACGTCTCCCTTCGATCGGCGGGTTTGCCGCCTTTGAGCCCTTTAGAGCTCTGGCCCGCTATGCGGGCCGCGGCTAAGAAAAATGAAAGCTCCCGCTTTGCATTTTTCTTTAGCCGCAAAGGCGGCAAACCGAATTGCCCATAGCCATACTGCTTTGGAAAAATATTTAGAAGGTTGTCACTGATAACTTAAATCTGCAGCACCCGTTGAGGTGTTTCAAATTCTACGGTGGCGGAGGTAGGTCCTGAGGACTCGAAGTAAATTTTTTTGGCAGGATATCGGTATCTTGGACATCCTGGAAGATGTTTGGGATATTCGATTTTTTCACGGATGAAATGGACATTATGAAGAATTGCTTCATGAGAATCTGGTGGGCCCTGAGGGATTCGAACCCACGACCAAGGGATTATGAGTCCCCTGCTCTGACCGCTGAGCTAAGGGCCCAGTCCACCGAAAGATTTCCTCACGCTGTGATATAGTCCTCCATTGGCAAGGTAAAATACCTATCGTGGAGATGATTTCCCTTGGGAGCTGGATTGATGAGTTCCGGATATTGGGTGTGTTCGGTTTGCCGCCTTTGCGGCTAGGAAAAAATGCAAAGCGGGAGCTTTCATTTTTCTAGCCGCGGCCCGCGTAGCGGGCCAGAGCCCTAAAGGGCTCAAAGGCGGCAAACCCGCCAGTGAATCGTCATCGGTAGTGGTTTTGGCGATGGGCTCAGACGTGAGGTAAATCTTGCAACCACCCCAAAGTTCTCTCTTAAGGCTTGAAAATTTTCCCAAAGGAGAGACCTCTAGAGAGAGGTGATCTCTGGAATCCAAGCGTATCTTTCCTCCCCTTCTATAAAGGTCTTGAATGAAGATCGTAACGGTCTTGTCGCAATAGCGAAACCCTCGAGGTGGATGGCACATCCTAATGCCCTTAATACGTCTTCTCCAAAAGCCATAGTTCCGCAGGTTTATGATTTTGAAAGGGAGTGCTATCGCCTGCCCAATGGACGTTCTTTGTTTGTGCTCAATCGCCTCGATGCCCCTACTTCAGGAGTGATGTTAATGACGATGGATGAAGCTGTGGCGAAGGCCGTGAAATCCGCTTTTAGGGAGCGGCGTTGCCATAAGCTCTATCAGGCATGGGTGAAGCGAGGAGCGGCTATTCCGACATCGGGAATATGGCAAGATGCTTTAAGAGAAACCCAAAGGTCTCAGGGTCTGAGAGTGCAAAGATCTCCGAAGGGGCAGTTTGCTGAGACGCGCTATGAAATTGTGGAAGCGGTACGGATAGGGGCCTATGTTTTATGGCGTCTCTTCCTTAGTCCTCATACGGGTCGGACGCATCAGTTGCGCGTTCAGTGCGCCTTGAGAAAATGTCCCATTTTAGGGGATAAAACCTATGGTGATTTCCGTTGGAATCGCAGTTTAGCTAAGCTTACGGGGAGGGAAAATCTTTTTTTACATTCGAAAAGGATGGAGCTGAGTTACCAGCTGAATGGAAAAATTTTTCATTTCTATGCCGAGCAGCTACCGGATGATTTTTGGAATCTGGGAGGGTATTACTTTTGACTTCGTGGGTATTCGGTTTACTGCCTTTGCGATGAAGAAAAATGCAAAGCGGGAGCTTTCATTTTTCTTCATCGCGGCCCGCGTAGTGGGCAGGAGCCCGAAGGGCTCCAAAGGCAGCAAACCCGCGGGTCAATGGGAGACGCCCATCGGAAATGTTGAATTCGGTTCGAATGCGGTGTAGACGCCAATCCTATGTCGGGTTTATGCGAAAGCCTGCAATGTTGACGGAATATTTCAATTTTTTGTAACATCATCATGCTTTTTCTCTATGAAAAAAAACTGCATCGCTTTCCCAGTGGTTACTGAGAGGAATTATGGTCGAAAGCTATTTCGCTTTCGATTATTCTCTCATCCGTTGCCGGTGACAGAAGTTCCATGGTGAGGTGCTGTTCTCCTGCAAATTCCACAAAACTAGGGCCTTCTAGATTAAAATCTCCTTTAAAGAAGCCGTGTAATTGGCGAATGCGCGTGGGGTGGCGCATCTTCCTCAGGGCTTTGGCCTCAATTTGCCGAATGCGTTCGCGTGTGACATGAAACATCTTCCCGACTTCTTCTAAGGTGCGACTGTAACCATCTTTGAGGCCGAAACGCAGAATTAACACTTCGCGTTCGCGCGCGTTGAGAGACTTGAGGGTGTCGTCAATCTTTTCTCTTAAAAGGCTAAATGCCGTCATGTCATAGGGGTTTTCCGCTGTGTTGTCCTCGAGAAAATCACCAAAACAAGCGTCATCACCATCTCCAACGGGACTTTGAAGCGAAATGGATTGTTGTGCCATTTTCATGATCACCTGGACGCGTTCCAATGGCATATCCGCTTCTTCCGTAACCTCTTCCGTTGTGGCCTCACGACCCAGTTCTTGAAATAATTGTTTCTGGATCTGCATGATGCGATTTAGGACTTCGATCATATGGACCGGAATGCGAATTGTCCGGGCCTGGTCGGCGATGGCTCGCGTAATGGCCTGGCGGATCCACCATGTCGCATAGGTGGAAAATTTGTAGCCGCGGCGATATTCAAACTTCTCTACGGCCTTCATGAGTCCCATATTACCTTCCTGAATGAGATCTAGAAATGTCAGACCGCGGTTCGTGTATTTTTTGGCAATACTGACGACGAGGCGAAGATTAGCTTCGACCATTTCTCTCTTGGCAATGTAGGCCTGGTTCATGTATTCTCGGAAACGTTTGACGATTTCGAGGAAACGGAAAGGGTCGACTTCCAGCTTCATTTCTAATTTATCGATGGCCTTTCGAATGCGTTCCTGGTAGGTGGTATCGATGGTACTACTTTTGGAAGCCATCTTTTCCATATGTTTCTGTTCTTGGGAAAGCTGCTCGATCTGTCGCAAATCAGGGCGATATTTTTCAAGTAAATCCTCAAATATCTTCATCTTGAAGCAAAAGCGCTTCATGACCGTGCGGAGCTGCAGCTGGAATTGCCTTAGACGTGTTCCTATTTTCTTTTTTTTGGCTTCATCATCGCTTATTTTGCGCTGTTCTGCCCAGGCATCTTGGATGCATTGTAAGAGCATTTTGCTCTCCTCGAGGGATCGGGTGAGGATGCGGTAGTAAACTTCGCGGCTTTCGATTTTTTTATCCAGGACGATGCGGTCGAAGCGTTCCTCTCGCCGCAAAAGGCGTTCGGCAAGATCGATTTGGAATTCCGTCGTGAGGTGGATGGAAAATAACTCGTCTTGTGCCTGAAGTTCGGCATTTTCGATGCGCTTAGAGATGGAGACTTCCTCGCTGCGTGTCAGCAAGGGAACTCGCCCCATCTGTCGTAGGTACATTCGTACCGGATCTTCCGCAATTTCAGCCGAAGATAGTTCGGAAAAATTCTCTTCGTCGAGGCGTTGATTGTAGGCATCTACTTCATCTCCGTCGAGAATTTCAATCTCCAGATTATTGAGAATATTGATAATATTTTCAATTTCATCGGGATTATCGGACTCGGACATCTCCGGCAATTGGTCACTGATATCCGCCAAGGTGAGATAACCTTGTTCTTTTGCCTGTCGTATGAGCTGACGTATGCGTTCATTGATCTCGGTCATATCTGGGGTCGTACTCGGCAATTTTATATCCATAATGCTTTATCGCTGCCATTGAGGCGTATCTTGTGGCGGTAATTGAGGTGGATTTTTTAATAAATGCCGCAAATGTATTTTTTCCAGGTGAAGTTTTTTAATATCTTCTTCATCGTACGGTATATTTGCTTCCTTCTTTGAGAAGGAATGACTTTCACGTGTCGTTATCTCTTCTATCGCTTTTTGGATATAGTCTTTGTATAACTTGCGAAGACACATATTAGCTATTCCGATCGGGTCTTCAAAAACATCGTTCATCGCAAGTATAGTATACAGACGTTCGCATTCTTGGGTAGTAAAATTTTCATCCAAATGATCCCAGTTTTTCCATGAGCCTTCACGGAACTTTTCCAGGAGATGCCATAGGAGCTCATGATCTGGGTCTTGAGCTTCTAACCATGTTTTTTCGATGATGTGAGAAAGCGGAGCTCCAAGGTCTTCATGATGAGCGATGAGGGACAGAAGGTCATAGGTGACAGAATGGACTTTGGGTTTTTGTGAAACTATATCGAAGCGAGGGTTAGGGACTTCATGATTTGCTGGTGATGCCATCGGTGTAATAGCTCCAGCTTGGGAACTAAAGCGTTCAAAATCACTGAAAATGGAACGATAATCAATCCCCATGAGCTGTGATACTTCTTGCAGATAGGTTTCGCGAATGATGGAAGATCCGGTGGATAGGGTATCGAAAATCGTTCGAAGAACTCGTTCTTTTTCATGGATCCCTGAAGCGGTGCCTTGCGGAAGTAGATGGCGAATGGCAAAAGTCATGGCCGAGCATGCCAAGCTCTCCAGGTCTTTTAGGGAGGTGTATGCTTTATCGCGGAGGAAACTATCGGGGTCTTGTCCTTCTGGTAGCAGGATAAAGCGAACTTCCATTTCTTCCTTGAGTGCCATCTTGAAGACGCGCATGGCCGCTTTTTGTCCGGCTTCATCGCTGTCGAGAAAGCACCACAATGAAGGGCTGTAGCGTCTGAGATGATGAAGCTGTGCCTCCGTAATGCCTGTTCCCTGTGGCGCAATGGCCGTTAGGAGACCGAGGGAATGGCATCGCAGGGTATCGAGTTGCCCTTCGACGAGAAGAAAAGTCTTATGGCCCTGGATGTGTTGCCGAGCTTGATCGAGTCCAAAGAGAATGTCTCCTTTATTAAAAATGGGCGTCTGGGGCGAATTGATGTATTTAGACTCATGAGCGGGATCTTGTTGTGGCGTAATTCCATCCAGTTGTCGACCGGAGAATCCGATGGTTCGGCCCTGAATATCGCGAATGGGTATCATCAATCTCCCGCGGAAGCGCGGTAAGGATGCAGTGCCATTACGTGAAGGATAGAAGAGTCCGGCGTTTGTGATTTGCTCTCGTGTGAATGACTTTTGAAGCCGGTGAAGAAGCGTTCCAGAGTCATCGGGTGGAGCGAAGCCTATGCTATATTGCTCGGCTAGTTGTAAGGAAAAAACCCGATCTTTTACCCAGTAAGTTCGCACGCGTTCTGCTAAATCGTCCGAGGACTTCCAGCAGTCTACATAGAATGTCTCGGCTGCTTTCTGAATATCGAGGAGTGCTTTTGAATTGTTGCTAGAAGTAGGGACAGAGCGACCGCTTTGTTCATAGTGAAGGGGAAGATTGTAGCGATGAGAAAGCCATTCTGCTGCCTCAGTAAAGCTGAAATTTTCCTTTAATTGCAGGAAATGAAATACATCGCCGGCATGACCAGAACTGAAGCACTTGAATATTTTTTTTTCAGGTAGGACGAAAAAAGAGGGAGTCTTTTCGTGATTGAAGGGACTCAATCCGCGCCAACGAGATCCGATGCGTTTCAGCTGTACATAGACGGAAACCACATCGCAGATATCTACGTTTTGCCGAATATTCTCAATCGACTCTCGAGAGATGATGGACACGAAGCGCTGGAGATAAGTGAACCTCGTCGAAGCGCAATGGTGAAATCAGTCGATGGGTGTGTATCTGCGAGATGAGCGGGCAGAAATTTTTTCAATGTGAAATTTTTTTTCATTTTCTCGTCATTTTGGTGAATTTGCATTAGAGAGTGCCATCAAAATCAGGGAGCAAAAAGAGAGATAGAGCGGATATGGAATGCAGAAACAAGTCTCCTATGTGTCCTCTTTTCCATTTCCATCTTTCTTTCCTCTCTTTTCCCTTTGTCGACCTTTTTTGACAACACCTTCTAGCTCTAGGACAACGACAAAACTCCCAAGCTCGGGAGCTCTCGGTTTGCCGCCTTTGCGGTAAGGAAAAATGCAAAGCGGGAGCTTTCATTTTTTCTTACCGCAGCCCGCGTAGCGGGCTGGAGCCCGAAGGGCTCAAAGGCGGCAAACCCGCTCCATCGACCGGAGACGCCCTAGAAACCTTCCGGAACCTAGAGGATGTCATCAAAATCAGGCAACTAAAAGAGAGATGGAGCAGATGTGGAATGCAAAAACATGTCTCCTATGTGTCTTTTTTTTATTCCATCTTTCTTTCCTCTCTTTTTCCCTTTGTCAACCTTTTTTGACGACACACTCTAGCCCTACAGTCGAAATTAGAAGTCTACATAAGAAATTACCTGAGTAGCACGGGACACATGGAACCTCGTGTAAGTCTGTACAGGTCATTGTATAATGGCTAAAACTCCACAACCCATGAACGTAGTTCATGATTACGTGAGTCTTGAAAACCCAAATCATCACACATAGGTAATGTCTATTTCCGTATTTTCATCGTCGACAAAAACTTTCTCATAATGAGATGTTCCGTACCTCCGATCGCTATATCTTTACCGAGTGGTTGCGTTATTTCTCACTGTGCTTATCCCTCTCTTTGGGCATTCTTCTTTTGGAAGATATGTATAATCATCTCCATACCTTGCTTCAGCAAGGTGTACCTTTTTTGAAAATCGGCTACTATTATTTCTTACTCTGTCCACAGCTCTCTCATCTCGCCATTCCGGTGGCTTTTTTTTTATCTCTTTTATTGGCATTGGGGCAATTGCGACAGCATAACGAAATTGCAGCCTTTCAAACATCGGGGATATCTTTATTGGGTATCACTCGATCCCTCGCACTCGTTAGCGTCATGCTATCGTCCCTATTGACCTATTTTCAATGTCACCTTATCCCTCATACTCAGCAGATATTTCAGGAGTATCAGCGACAATTGGCCCATTCATCGGAGGATCCTCAGCCGAGGAAAGTGCTTTATCACGTCGGATGGAATGATGTTCAACAGCATCGACTCTGGTATATGAGAGAGCTTGAACCTTCTCAGGGGATTGCCATAGCTGTTAATCTCCATGAAAAAGATGCTGATGGGCATGAGAAAAGACGCATTTCAGCCGCAAGGGCTTTTTTTAATGCAGAGACGAAACGATGGACTTTTTATCAGGGCCAGATGGTCACATTTGATACCCAAACCTATTACCCCGTATCCAGTATCCTATTTGAGTGCTATGACGTGGAGGATTTATGGAGCTCTCCGCAACTTTTCGCTCTCCATCACAAAAAGCCTGAGGAATTGACTTTTAAGGAACTCCGGACTGTGCTCCGCCATCAACGAGAAGTTCAGGTGGAGGGTATTCTGGCTGAAGGGAGTGCACTGAAATCCCACCGCATCCTTTACTGGAGTTATCTCTTTTCTCCATGGTCCTGTTGTGTCCTCTTTATGATTGCGCTTCCATGTGCTGCCGTTGGAATTCGGACTGATTCCATGGCAAGTATCGCCAAGGCGGCAGGGTTTCTTTTCCTCTTTTACCTTCTTTCTCATGGTTGTCGTGCATTGGGTCTTTGCGGATTCTTAACGCCACCATTGGCGGCCGTATGTCCTTATTTATTATTGGCCCTTTGTGTCATACCCAGTTATCGTTTACACATTTGAGTGGTACCTGTACGAGCCATTTGCATGGACAAAGCAGAAGGTTTCGTTAAAACGTAGTGGGATTGTGCGATTAAGGTTTATGGAGCGATCCTTACTGAGTTCATTGTGCCGCGTACGCTTTCTATTTTTCCTTTATTTAGGAAATGTGCTTTGTGCCGTACAGGGAGAATATGTTTTGGCGACTACTGGGAATGCCTTTTGTCGCCCCATC
>JAIRRP010000022.1 GCA_031255915.1 Puniceicoccales bacterium
CCCATACCATCCCAAAAGATACTTTCCACGTCATCCCTTCTTCAATCCATCCATGGACAAAGATGCTGAATATTCCCACAACACTCGCCCGAAGGAGCATGCGACCGCACCACAGGGACTTCGGGTTCCAAAAGCAATCGCGAAGAGAGATAACAATGCTCACACAGGCCAAGCTCAGCATGAGGAGTCTCAGATGAAATAAATCCATAAAATCCTGCCTATCAGAAGGGATGATCTCCGTCTTTTCGACTTTTATTTTTCATAAAAATCTCAAAGTAGTTCCTTTGATTACCTGACACTTCACTTTAAGGATTTTTACCACATGTCCACACATCCTCCACTTTTACGTTATCACAGGTCTTCTCAAGGTCCTGCTGTGACACTTTCCATTAGTGGAACATGGACACTATGGGATTCCATTCCTCCCTGGGAGGAAACGCAATTGTACCTCCAGCAAGCAGAACTTCCGGAAAAAAGCATCATCGAATTGGATAGCCATAATCTCGAAAAATGGGATTCTGTTTTTCTCGCTTTCATCAGGAAACTCCGGGAATTATGTCGGCAAAATCGGTGGCAATTACATGAAAAACAACTTCCCGAAAGTATCTCGAAAATCCTCGATGGCATCGTACCTAAAACATCTACCTTCCAACATTCCCATACATCCTTCTCGTTTTCAAAAGTATTAAAACTCACCTTTCAGCCCTTTCATCATATTCTGGATTTCATCGGCCGACTTTACCTCAGTTGTGGAAATTTCCTTCGAGGTCAAGTTGTCTTCCAGTGGCACGATTTCTGTACCTGCCTGCAGCAGGTCACCGTAGAGGCATTGCCCATCGTGACACTCATCAGCTTTCTCATCGGCCTCATCTTGACATTTGTCAGCCTTATACAACTCGATAAGTTCGGTGCTGGCATTTACGTCGCCGATCTCGTCGGGCTGGCCATGACGCGCGAGATGGGCTGTCTCACGATAGGGATCATCATGTCTGGCCGCACCGGTGCTGCGTTCGCGGCCACCCTCGGCACCATGAAAGTAAATGAGGAAATCGATGCGCTGGAGACCTTTCAAATACCTTCCATCGACTTCCTAGTAGTTCCCAGGATCATAGCCACCATCATAGCCATGCCGTGTCTATGCATATTTGCCGATTTCATCGGTATTTTCAGCGGCTTTTGCGTCGCATGGAATACTGCGGATATTCATCCATTGCTCTATCTCGCCCAGACGAAACATGCGCTTACGCCGATGAACCTGTTCATCGGCATTTTCAAAAGCACCTTTTTCGGCCTTATCATCTCCGTCGTTGGGTGTTATTATGGTCTTCGATGTGAAAAAGATACTTCCGCCGTCGGTACGGCAACGACTTCCGCCGTAGTGGCCGGGATCACGTGGATCATCGCCAGTGACGCTGTTTTTGCCATCATCCTCGCATTTCTGGAGATATAGAGTGCCCTTCTAGGCATCCCATAATGAACGCCCATGGGCATTCGGTTTACCGCCTTTGCGGTAAGGAAAAATGCAAAGCGGGAGCTTTCATTTTTTCTTACCGCGGCCCGCGCAGCGGGCCAGAGCCCGAAGGGCTCAAAGGCGGTAAACCCGCCCGTCAAACCGGAGACGCTGCCCAAATCCGACCTTTCCCTTCCACAACCCTCTTCTTTTTTCGGAAAATGGCCCAATTTCTCCAAAAAGCAGGAAAAAAAGGCCAAGCACAAGGCACTTCGCCATTGCAAAAAATTCACATCTCCGATACCCAAACACATGTCGCCTCCAGGACTTCTTCACAATTCCGGTGAAGGCAAATCTATCCACTAATGCTACTCTTCTACCTCATCACAGTTCCACAGAAAACTCTGTTTCTCTGCAACCATTCTTCCCGATGCCTCCTGAAGCTCCACACGCCACGCCGAAACATCCGCCGGACCTCGAAGCGAGGGATCATCCGTGATTCCCACATAAATTTCATGAACTCCCCATCCTCTCTTGCCCTCTAACTTACCTCGCCATTCTCGGATTTCAAGCTCCCCAGAACGGACATATTTCAACACGACGAAGCCACGAGCTTCTAGAGCTCCTGAAAGACGAAGAACCCAATACAATCCCTCGCGACAGTCCTCATCATTTCGCACAACATAACGCCTATCCGAGACCCTGTTCCCACCTAACCACTCCATCAGCGTCCGAAAATCATTCTCCATTTTGTGGCGTATGACGACATCCAGAAGATCGCTTTTACATTTTTCTCTCCGATCCACAAGGGACACAACGCTCCTGGGCATTCTTCGACCTGGATGGGCATTGCCATTCTGGCCGATAAATAATAGCCCCAAAGCCAATAACCCCATATACAGGCGCTTGGGGAAAACACTACAAATGCAATGAGGCATAGGAAGCCTATAGGATTGAAAACTTGAGTTATTGTCCTAGAATAGATTTGAATTTTTATGAAGCAACTTCATTCCTATTGGCGCGTAGAATATGTCGAGATACCCAAAGAACAGCGCTCACAAGACATCTTTAGCCGCATTCCAGAAGGAAAAGATGAATCTCAATCCCTTCTCCTCTTCCGCTCTTCCCAGTGTTACGTGGCACTTAATCGCTTCCCCTATAATGCCGGTCATCTATTGGTTATTCCCTATCGTGCGGTTTCCGATTTGACCGAGATGAATCCAGAAGAGCGCCACGACCTGATGGAGAGTATTGTTCGAGCGGAGACTATTTTGAAAAAAGCACTTCAGCCGGACGCCTTTAACATTGGCTTCAATCTCGGTGAAGCCGCCGGCGCAGGAATCTCACATCACCTTCATGCCCATATCGTTCCGCGCTGGAAAGGAGACACAAATTTCATGCCCATCATCTCCCACACACGTGTCCTACCACAAGCACTTGAAAATCTCTGGAGGCGCCTCAGAGAATACGTCCAAGAGACTCCCTAAAAATCGCATTCCATCCATTCTACTCCACTCTTCTATTTATGAAAAAAATACTGATCGCCGGCAACTGGAAGATGAACAAGACACTTCGCGAAACGGAAATCTTCCTGGAAGCGCTGTTACCCGCCGATTTTCCTTCTATCGAAGGGGTCATCTGTCCACCATTCACCGCCCTTGGCATAGCCAATAAACATCTTCGCAATTCTGGATTATCGTTAGGTGCGCAAAACATGGATCCCCATGATTTTGGCGCTTTTACGGGCGAGGTTTCCCCATTGATGCTTCAAGAATTAGGTGTTCGCTATATCATTTTAGGTCACAGTGAACGCCGTACTATTTTTGGTGAAAGCGATGAGTGCTTACGCCTCAAGGTCAAATCCGCCATAGAACACCGCCTAATGCCTATCCTCTGCGTCGGCGAAACTCTAGAGGAACGCGAGAGAGGAATCACCGAAAAAGTCATACAAAAGCAACTGGCAGGAGCTCTTCAAGGCCTTGAGGTATTCCCACCACTTGTCATCGCCTATGAACCCGTATGGGCCATTGGCACCGGAAAGACCGCCACTCCCGCCGAAGCGCAACAGGCCCACGCATTTCTCCGCTCCATCCTGCAGAATCTATGGGGTACGGCCAGCGATGCCATTCGCATTCTCTACGGTGGTTCCATGAATACCCGCAACGCCGAGGATCTGCTATGTCAGAAGGACATCGATGGTGGGCTCATCGGCGGAGCTTCTCTGAAGGCCGAAAGCTTCCGAGAGCTTCTCGCGATAGCCCAACAACTGTCGCAACGCTAAGACCAGTAGTTTAAACTTTAAAGAAAATGCTCAGATCCACGCGTCATGTGTTGGACAGGCCCGTATGCAGCTGCTGTCATGGAATCCTTTGTAGGTAACCTCCGCCTTACGAAAACATCCCGGTTCCACAAGAATCCGATTGTCTTACGGAACCCAGAGGACAGAGATTCTACTGGCTAAAGCAACTACCCCGAAACCAACCGAAAAAATACATACCACTTTATTCAATGTTCCTCTGGACACCGTCGCCAGAGGATCGGTCGAGTTCGCCGCCTTCGGAGCCCTACGGGCTCTTGCTCGCTACGCGAGCTGCGGCAGGAAGAAAATGAAAACTTTCATTTTCTTCCTGCCGCCGAAGGCGGCGAACGAAACTCCCGACAGAACAAACTGTTTCTGCGATTCACATCTACCTCATATCTTTCATATTCCAAGAAATCGTCGGACATTTTCATAACAGCTCTAACAGCACACAGAAAAGCCTTTACGGACAACCGCATATTCTTTCCCGCATGATAGGTCAGACCCGACCACTTCTCATGAATGATATTGGTCAGGATAGCGTATTCACGACCTTCCCTGACGTCATGGTTCTTCCAGTAGTCGGTAAGCTTGTTGCGGGTTTCCTGACCCATCATACGCCGTTGAATCCATAGCTCGCTTCGGCCGTGTTTCTTCCAATACTCACGGGCCCGATCGACGGCCAAAGCCGGATCGGAGATTTCTTTCAAACGCTCATGGCCAATTTTGGCCAACCATTGCTTGAAGGGCTCTGCTTTTTTACTGGGGATAGACTGAATGATACGAAGAATGCCTTCCGTATGGGTACAATCGGTAAGATAAGATTTCTCATCAGATGCAGGTAGTTTCAGCTGTACGATTTTTCCGTACAACTGCTCATATTGTTCGTCTCTTATCATCTTGGCCTTTAAATCTGACCAGTATCTGCGCGGATTATCACTGCCTGTGAGAATTTCGACGACATCGATTATGGAATAATACCATTGCTCGTCGTGCCACAAACGGCGTAACATCATCTTTTCAAAAAAAACGGGATCAAACTGGGGTGCTTCTGAATGCTTAACGAGGTTCACGATAGGGTTACATTAGTATACGGTTCTATCCTATCAATGGCAAATTTATAGAACACACTTGGCAAAACCTATGCTCACAATGCTATCTAGGAATATAAAAAAAAGGGTGGTGGCAAATTGTCCCCCTCCTTGCTTAAAAAAAACTCGGCGGTGAGTTTCTTGATGTAATTTCTTCCCATAAATGCCAAAAGATTCTAGACTTCAGGTCGATGACGGTATCCATGCGACAGTTCCTCCAATCCTTAAGTTTTGGGAAAAGCGACCAGTGGCTGCATTTTCAGGACAGGGTCATCACCGGCCTGAGCTGTGACAGCCGAATGGTGAAATCGGGTGATCTCTTCAAGAAGAGCATCAATACTTATTTACTTTTAATAGTTTTTACGTAAACTTGGTACCTATGGACCGATTGGGATATTGGCGTGTTACTGGATCAGTTTTGTCGTTCGTTTTCCATGGATATGCCCAGCGAAAACAAAAGAGAAACTGACGGGATTTATCTTTTGGAGTACGAGAACATCGGTCCCGTTCTTATTCAGGATTTTCCAGATGACTCCTTCGTAAAGGCGACACTTGATGTTTCAGATGTTACTAAAAAAAGCTTGGAGAAATATCTTCTGAATTATTAAAATGGAACGAGGGAAATGCATCTAGTACCGGACTGACGATTAGAGATAATCTTAAAATTACTTTATCCAGGTTTTTTCTATGCCAACAAAGTTTCACAAGACTTCGAAAAATTTCTCGAAAATCTCTTCGAAGAACTGTTTGTCCTTCAACAATTCCTTCTATCTTTTTCAGGTGAATCACCACCTGAAGAGACAATATCTGAAGGAGTAATAATATTATAAAATACGGATGAGCCCTCAAGTAACTTTTCTTAAAAAACTAGAAAATCTATCTACTGAATGCGAGAGTCTATCAGGAACTTTAGCGCTTAGCAAGGACGGAAATGTCTATATTTCAAAATCTGGTCATGCCGGTAACCGCTTTACAAGAATATTTTCTTCAAAACAGAAAGAAACTTACAACGATCGTATACGAGCTGCACAAGCTTTTCGTCAAAATTTCAGCCGACCCATCTTTTCTGAAGTAAAGCTTCTCAAGGCCTATGTAAAAAATGGAGAATTATGGATACAAGCTCAAAGAGGAGAGTTTTCCACTAAATTTGTATATGGAATACATGCCATTCCTGGTCAAGCGATACAAACTAACGAGAGAAAATAGGAAGTTATTGGAAATAAACCAAGTGAACTATATCACGTCGGTGGTTCTGATTTTCGTAGAATTGGAACTGAGGTAGGAAACATTTGGCTAG
>JAIRRP010000033.1 GCA_031255915.1 Puniceicoccales bacterium
CCGCCTTTGAGCCCTTCGGGCTCTGGCCCGCTATGCGGGCCGCGGTGAAGAAAAATGAAAGCTCCCGCTTTGCATTTTTATTCACCGCAAAGGCGGGGAACCCTACACTTCCGAGCGGAAGAGGGTAGTCAATGAATTCTCTTTTAAGGGCCCAAATGGCGGAAAAATATTGACAATCCTCCGCTGGGGAAGACGTAAATAAGGGACTGTTTAAAAGAAAATTCGGGTTAGTCACGATGTTATGGATAATGCGATAGAGGCGATCTTGAGAAAACACCCGGTGTTGGAATGTTCTAAAGAGAAAATAGAACAGATGGTGGATAGTGCGTATTGTTTGCATGCGAGTTGGGGTTTAGGGAAAATTCAATCCTACGACGAGGTATCGGATCGCTTTGCGATCGATTTCGAGGAGGGGCCAAAGAACCATTTGATGGAGCCTGAATTTTGCATCCGAAAGCTAGAAATTCTCCATGAACAGCATTTATTGGTTCGTTTTCATCGCGATCCGGAGGGTTTGAGGCAACAGGTAAAGGAGGATCCCATTGCGGTGATCTTGCAAATGTTGCGAGAGAATCATCAGAAAGAAGTAGTAGCCAGTGAGATCGAGCGCAATTTTAGATCCATCGTTGGGGTAAATACCTATCGCAATTGGTGGAATCGCACGAAGAAACTCATAGCGGAAGATGCTAGAATTCGTCCCGTGGCGGGAAAAGCGAATACCTTCGTCGTGTGCGAAGAACCCATGAGCCTGGTGGCAGAGCTGCTGCAACAGTTTGATTTGCATCGCGATTCCATCGGAAAAATAACGGTGGTGGAAAAGGTTCTCTCCTTGTCCGACGAGTACCGTCGGAATATTATGTGCCATTTCCCTGTCTTCATCGAGGCATTACAGGTGGCCATCATCAGTGACTCACGACTTCCCGTAGGGAAAAAGTTGTGGGCTTGTTTTATCCGTGATGGTTTACTCCAGATGCAAGGGGAAGATTTAGAATTTATCGAGCCTTCGAGTAAATCGATTTTGCTCGAAGCGGGGAATAATCTTGGCCAAGTCGTAGAGTTATTGCCCACAGGTTATATCGATCAGTTTTTAAACCTCGTGGCATGTGCTTATCCCGACGAATGGGAGGATCGTTGTGCGCAGTTGCTAAAAAATAGCGCAGGGAAATTCACCAATGAATGTGTATCGTTCTTTGTGGAACGAGGTTGTGCAGAAGCGGTGGCAGCGTATTTCATGCGCTGGTTGCGTGAGCGTACCCTAAAAGCGCCGGTGCTCTACTGGATCATTAAGAATCGTTATGTACGTCGATTCGCAAGTGTCATAGGTGAACATCTTATCGGTGTGGAGTTGCTGAGGGCAATTTTCTGCGCGATTGATGTGGAGGTATTGCATTCTACGGGCAATAGGCGTATTCTTCTGGCAGAGCTCTTGAGTGAAGACCACAGCCTGATCCAGGATTTGCTGAAGAGCGCTTCAGCGGAGGAAGCGCGTGATTTGGCGCAGATGTTGTGGATCAGTCAAGGATTTAACGCCTTGACCAAGAAGTCGCTTTTGGCCAGGTTTATTAAAGCATTCCCTCAGGTCCAGAGTTTGGTCATAAAAGATGTCCAAAAGGATGCGACAAGAGAAGGAGATTTCCGTAAAGTCACACGGGAAAGTATGGAGGCGAAGCGGAAGGAGTATGAAGATCTTGTCAATCGTAGGATTCCTCAGAATAAGCAAGCGATTCAGGTCGCTAGGGAGCATGGGGATTTACGGGAGAATTCGGAGTATAAAATGGCTCGACAAGATCAGGAGATGCTCATGGCCCTTAAGGTGCAACTCGAACAAGACTTAGCTCGAGTTCAGGTGGTTGATTTGGAAGAAGCGAATTCAGATGTCATCTCCATTGGTTCTGTGGTGAAATTACGTCATAAGGATACGCAAAAGATCGAGGAATATTGCGTATTGGGTGTATGGGATGGCGATCCAGAAAAAAATATCCTTTCCTATGAGTCACCTTTAGGGCAAGAGCTTATAGGGAAAAAAGTAGGTCAATCGGTTTTGAGAACGGTGGATGATCAGGCCGCTGAGTGGACCGTCGAGGGCATCGAGCGATGGGTGGATCGAGTGAAGTAAATCCGCATCATGGAATGAAATTCTGAGATGGAGGTATTTTTTGCCTCTCAGGTTTTAATAGGGCTAAGCCGTTATTTTCATTTGGTGGTGAGTCATTTTCACCTATGGAACGCTTTGTGGTTGGCGTGTTATTAGAATAGGTCGTCTAGAGGATGTCGTTAAAATTAGGCAACGAAAAGAGAGATGGAGCAGACGTGAATCCCTTTGTCGACCTTTTTTGACAACACCTTCTATATCTAGGACAACGACAAAACTCCCAAGCTCGGGAGCTTTCGGTTTGCCGCCTTTGCGGTAAGGAAAAAATGCAAAGCGGGAGCTTTCATTTTTCCTTCCCGCGGCCCGCATAGCGGGCCAGAGCCCGAAGGGCTCAAAGGCGGTAAACCCGCCTCATCGACCGGAGACGCCCTAGAAACTTTTCGGAACCTAAAGGATGTCATTAAAATTAGGCAACGAAAAGAGAGAGCAGATGTGGAATGCAGAAACAAGTCTCCTATATGTTCTTTTTCCCATTCCATCTTCCTTCCTTCTCTTTTTCCCTTTGTCAATCTTTTTTGACGACATCCTCTAGAATGAGTCGCCTAAGCTGAGAATAGTTTTTAAACCTCAGGTTTTGAAGTTGCTAGATCGTCGTTTTCGCCCGATGGCAGATATGTCCTTTGGAGACTCTGTCTTACGGTAGTGCAGATATTCTGGTTTTTTAGGATAAAGCCTGAATTTTGCGATTGGCACGAAGGCTTGTTTTCTCCTTTCTGGAAAGATGATGAAACTGGTAGCAGGATTTTGGCAATGGATGCGTAGGATGGTGAGCCGGAGCCTGGATTTTCTTTATCCGCGTTATTGTGTCTTCTGTCTTCAGGACATCCGTGCTACGGATTATCTCCATATTTGCCAATCCTGTCGCGATGCGCTTATGCCGAGGAACTCAATGAATATCTGCACCCATTGTGGTGCTTTGGCGAAGGGTTTTTCTGAGCAAGGGGTTTTCTTTTTGCAGAAGGGGGCATCATGTTCCTACTGCCGGAAGCGGAATTTTCGATTCCGTCGTGTGAAGTGTCTTTGGAATTTCCGGGGATTACCCAGGGAGTGGATCCACCAATTGAAGTATTACAATGGCGAATATTTGATGGCCGATCTGGAAAAGATACTTTCAGAATATTCCGAATGGTATGAGTATCTCGCTCATGCGATTTTAATCCCGGTGCCACTCCATTGGCGGCGTCATTGGCAGCGTGATTATAATCAAAGCCATCTGATTGCCCATGCCATGGCGAAAATTTCAGGTGCATTCGTGATCCCATTACTTAGCCGGTGTAAATTTTCTCATTCCCAGACGGAATTGGCTCGCTGCGAACGCTGGAATAATGTTCAAGGTGTGTTTACTGTGAACCGCAGGGCGAGAGGTATCGATCGGAGCCGTCGTGTTATTTTGGTCGATGATGTCCTGACGACGGGGGCTACGCTTCATGAGTGCGCGACGATACTCCATGAAAATGGTTTTGAGCGCGTCGATGTGGCGGTTTTGGCACATGGTTGAGCTTTTTTTGGGGGCCGCCTTTGCGGTAAGGGAAAAATGCAAAGCGGGAGCTTTCATTTTTCCTTCCCGCGGCCCGTGTAGCGGGCGAGAGCCCGAAGGGCTCAAAGGCGGCAGACACCGGCCAGGACAAATGGATATGTGCAAAATTTATCGATCGCAATGGCGATAAAAGGGACTCTGGAAATCGCTCATGATTAAAGGTGATAGGGTACTTACGACATAGAACCCTCTGGCAAGCCTAATAAGATCGATACGACTATGTGGGCGCTCCTCAATGGATTCTGTCGTGAGCTTTTTTTATCTATGATAGAAATCGAATCGATACTTCTTCTCCGAGATACTTTTTCGACGGAAGTAGGTAATTTTGTACATAATCTCTGACGGCTTCTTCAAGAGGTGTTATCTCCTGGATATAACCGATTTTTCTTAATTTTTGAATGTTGGCCTGCGTATGGTATTGGTAACAGGCTTTTAGGGTCTCTGGCATATCGATGAATTCCATACGAGGCGATAATCCCATCGCATGGGAAATCGCCTGGGCGAGGTCTAGCCATCGGGAAGCCACGCCGGAGCCGATATTGTAGATACCCCCATTGGGATGATTTATGTCTTGTGGAAGCTCCGCCAGAAAGAGAGAAATTTTGGCCGCATCTTTGACGTAAAGAAAGTCGCGGGTTTGTTCACCATGGACACAATCCGGGCGATAACTTTTAAAGAGATGGAGGGCTCCCTTTTCGGCGAGTTGTTGGATCCCGCGTGGGATAAAGCTCATCATGGGACCTTTATGGTATTCGTTGGGCCCGAAGATGTTAAAGTATTTCATGCCGTAGATGTAGGGCAGAAGTCCTCTGCGATGTGCGTAAAGGTCGAAGAGGTGTTTGGAATAGCCATACATATTGAGTGATCGTAGCGTAGGCAGTTCCTTTTCTTCATCCGACATGCCGAAAATGCCATTTCCATAGGTGGCGGCGGAAGAGGCATAGACGAAGCGGATGTTTTTGGATACGG
The DNA here is from genome assembly GCA_031255915.1 of Puniceicoccales bacterium. Classification (GTDB taxonomy): domain Bacteria; phylum Verrucomicrobiota; class Verrucomicrobiia; order Opitutales; family JAIRLG01; genus JAIRLG01. The sequence continues at coordinate 4,659 of JAIRRP010000033.1, forward strand.
CCCACTCGGCTAGTTTTTTGCTGAATTCGTAATTATTCTGAATCAGGAAATCGGCGTCGGTTTCAGCCGTATTGGCGCAGGCACCCAGGTGGAAGATGCAGCCAATGTCTGCGAGTTTCGTGTCGTTATTGGCGATGCTGGCCAGAAGGTCTTGTGGCGAGAAAATATCGGCGAAATGCAATGGGATGAGGTTTCGGAAACGCTCATCTCGTCCGAGGGTATCGCAGATAAGGATATGGTTGAAGCCTCGGCGATTGAGTTCCCACAGGATGGCACTGCCGATGAATCCGGCACCTCCGGTGATGAGAATCTGTCCTTGATCCCAGGTTTTCATCCTGTAATAAATAGCTTAGGGAAGAAGAAGTCAAAGGATATTTGGAGGTCATGGGATTTCACTGTTTCCCTCGGAGGTTATGGGATTCCATTGGTTTTTCGGGGGAGATGGTTTGTCGCTGTCGATTGTCTGTTCGGCCTGCCGCCTTTGCGGTAAGGGAAAAATGCAAAGCGGGAGCTTTCATTTTTCCTTACCGCGGGCCGCGCAGCGGGCGGGAGCCCGTAGGGCTCAAAGGCGGCAGGGGCGGTGGGCAATCGATGGCTTTAGGAATTTGGATGGGCAGCTGGCAGGCCATTGCCGGGAACCATACTTACCCTCGGGTCAGATTTTTTTTCGGGAAAGAATGGCGGTATGAAGCGTATCCACATCGGCCATGGAGATACCACCGCCAGAGGGAAGTCCAAAACCAATCCGTGTGGTATTTTTCCCAAGAGGTTGGAGGATTTCCTTCAGGATATATTGGCAAGTCACTTCGCTCTCGATATCATTTCCCAATGCCAGAATGACCTCTTGAATAGCTTCTCGATGTAGTCTTTCCCTGAGATGTTCCAGGGGAAGATGTTGGGGAAAAATACCTCGAATGGGGGAAAGCTTTCCGTTGAGTATTTGGTACCTTCCTCGAAAGTTTCCCGTCCGTTCAATGGCATGGAGATCGGGAATCGCCTCGACGATACAGAGAAGCGAAGCATCTCGTGTTGCATCAACGCATAGGGAACAGAATTCCGTTTCCGATATATTGCCGCATAAGGAGCAAATCTTGACGGTGTCGAGAGCATTGGAGAGGCTTTTTAGAAGTTCCTGAGCGTATTCTTTACCTTCTAATAGGAGAAAAAGCGCCATCCGCTCTGAGGAGCGGTAGCCGATACCAGGGAGGCGCCGGAGAATTTTCTTAAGGGTATCAAAGGAAGAGATCATGAGACTTTATGGCCTTGGTGTTTGAGATAGAGCTCGCGGTAGAGGCTCGATGGATTGGCCATCAGTATATTATGAGTACCACGTTCAGCGATGTGGCCGTGATGCAGGACGAGAATTTCATCGACGATGGACGTCATGCCAAGGCGATGGGAGATGATGAGGACGGTTTTATCCTGCACGAGGTTTTGGATAGCTTGATGGATGGCATGTTCACTGTGTGCATCAAGGGCGGAGGTGATTTCGTCCAAAATAAGGATGGGCGCATTGCGCAGAAAAGCTCTTGCCAGAGCGATGCGTTGCCGTTGTCCGCCGGAGAGAAAGCTACCATTTTCACCGATGTTGGTCTGGTAACCCTGCTCTAGGTCGGAAATAAATTCGTGCGCGTAGGCATTTTTTGCGGCGGCGATGATCTCTTCTTCGCTGGCGTCCCATTTCCCCCAACAGATATTGTCGCGTACGCTCCCGCTTAAAAGCGTGGGATTTTGCGGCACTAGGGCCATGTGCGCCCGAAGATCTTCGAGTCGTACATCGCGGATGTCGATCCCATCGATGCGAATGGCTCCTTGCTGAATATCATAAAATCGCATGAGTAAATTGGCTAATGTCGTCTTTCCGGCACCGCTATGGCCTACGAGGGCGTAGGTTTTGCCCGCTTCAAGCCGCCAATTGATGCCATGAATCACCGGCTGTTCAGCCGCATAGCCAAAAGAGACGTTTTGAAAATAGACCTCACCGCGGATGAAATCCATGGGTAAAGGATGGGCTGGATTTTGGATGGTCTCGGGAGCTTCCAGCAATGTTTGAATTCGGCTGAGTCCGGCGAATCCCATCTGAATACGGCCATTCAACCATCCTAATTTCTTGATCGGGTCATAGCTAAAATAAAGGGCGCCTGTCAATGCGAGGAATGTGTCGATGGTGATGCCGTGTCGGTAGGAAAAGTACATGGAAAAACCGACTCCCATGGCGGCGACAATTTCGATGGTGGGAGAGATGAGGATGTTGTACTTGAGCGATTGAAGAGAGGTCCATGAAAAAAGTCGGCAAGCCTCTGTAAAGCGCGATACTTCTCGTTCTTCCATGCAGAATGCGCGAATTTCTTGGACGGCTGCGAGATTGCGGCTTAGGCGATCCGTGAGACCCGCTGCTTCGCCTTGCATCTGGCACGCTTTCTCCTTAAGCCGGCGGTTCATCGCACGAATAGGTAATATGATGAACGGAAATGCAGCAGCATAGAGAAGTAGTATGAAGACATGAGATTGTTGGATGCATAGATAGATCAGAGCCGTGATGGATCCCAAAAGAGTGATGGGCTGTTTTATGATATTTTCGGCGATATCCAACAGAGCTCCTTGCAGTAGAGCAGCGTCATTCATCGCGCGTGAAATGATCTCTCCCGGTGACG
>JAIRRP010000052.1 GCA_031255915.1 Puniceicoccales bacterium
GAAACATTTGGCTAGACTTAAATGGAAAGTATCACATTATTGCCGATAAGCATTGTTTTACAATGTCCACCTTTGTATGGATTGGGACTAATGCATCTGATAGAAAACTTGTACCTGTCAGCAATACTCCAGGCAATTATGCATTTGATGGACAAGGGTTCAGGGAAATTCGACCCGACACACCGGTATCGGTAACTCTCACAGGTCGACCGTGTTTTAGAGCTACAAATCCAACAGATTACGGGAAAGCCGTTATATTACCAGATGGGAATGCTTTGCAATTAGGAACTGGGAATGGATGCGCATATTGCATGAAAACGGATAGAAATTTTACGAACCCTTTACCTGTTGTGGAGAACTCAAATTTTGAATTACCGAGTGGAGCGGAACCATTACCCTCAGGTTGGCTCAGAGTTTACGATACTAGGCATAGACAATATTACTATATCGATCCTAGTACAGACTCATTGACACTCCAACGACCTACCAATGCGTCATTATCTGTCTCAAACCCCGCCCAAGGAACACATGCAACAGAGACTCCACATAAAATTGAAAATAAATTTCACCGAGACCTATCTGCATTTCCGATAAGAGAAGTTTCAAAGACCGGAAAAGCCGATCCTGTGTGTGCGAGGGGGGGGAGGAGGATTTTTACGGATCGAGATGCAATTGCTTACGATACACGGGAATCTGCAGCACTGACATTGAGTGCTGCTTCTATGACAACTGCTTCATCGCTTTCTTCTAGCCTGAAAATAAAAGATAGGGCCTATAAATTTTTTGAGTGTATTCGTGATTATGTTAATGAAACCCCAATCATCCTGGACCAATTTTTCGATGAGCTAATAGGAGCTAATATCAAAATCCTTCCTGGACATTCTCCGGGTTCGCTTTGTGGTGAAGTACGAGATTTTTCAGAATGCAAAACTAAAAGAGAACTCTGCCTCGCCCAACTCAACTATATGCTAGAACTTATTCCTGAATCATTTAATGGGAAATGTCCAGCAGCAGAAGAAATGCGTACTTCACAAATACTGCAACGTTTTGCTTGGTTTTCAAATGTTATTGGCCCACATAGACAGGAGCCATGGATACAGCCATTGGCTCAACGTATGAATACGATCAAGACTGAAGTTTGGGGAAACAATGACATCTTTCAAATGCGTGGAGCATTATATGGAGATATGTTACGCCATGAATTCAATTTAGCGACGGCTGAAAGGGCATTAACAATGCAAATAGGTGCTTGTCTCCAACAAGAAAATGTTCCTAAACAACATATAGATTGGATTTGCTATGCAGCTAACTTAAAAATGGCACGTACATCCAGTGCTACCCTTGCTGCATATCGTAGCCGCCAAGGTGGAGGATTAGGAAAAACTCAACTCAAAGATGATGATAGCAGCAGCATACACACACAATTTCTTGACCGCGCAGTAGATCGAAGTGGATCTCGTACAGATATCTGCCAATCCAGATGTTCTGATATCTCGCGTAATATTCCCACTGCAATGGCTTCTATAATAGGGGAAAGAGGAGAAACTATCGACAACTTTATGCGATCGCTGGAAGATCAGAAAGTTTGTGAAAATGACGAAACGGGTGATGTTTTTCCAAGTTATGGAGAATTACCTATAGCGATAGTTGACGTTATCAATGACCCAATTTCTTTTCTGAGAAGTGCAATAAAAGAATGTCCCAATTTTCCTCCGGTGGTTGCTCAGGCATTCGAACAATTCGAGCAAATACATCATTCTGCCATGCAGCAGAAATTGCAAGAACAACTGTTGGATACTCATTTTTTAGATAACGGTGGTGAAGAACTTTCAATAGGAAAAATGGTACAACGCAATGCAACTGGAACGAGGTATGAAGCACGTCCTACCTCAGGAGAGGTTATCCGCTCCACAGGATTGCAAACTGTTATGAGCACATCCGGAACAACACGAGACATTCTTGCTGCTTATCACTCATTGTTTGGCCTCCAGAAAATGGGAGAAATATTTTCATCATTGGTCAATTTTGTCAACAACGGTTGTGATTTTTCGCAATCACCCCTGCACGACGATTTCAAAAAAATCTTTGCACAGACGGTTTTACAATTTAAAGCCGGCAATTTTCACTCACCGGGGGAAATTTTAACGGCTTTATATTTTTCGACATTAAAAATGTTCCCTAATTTGAAACCACAGCGCAGAAAATTTGCTTCCGAGCAAGACTACATTGCTGCAGTGCATCAAAACCTAGAAAAATTACTCATTGCTTTTCGGGATCATCCAGAAGAATTTTATCCCATGGATGAGGAATCCAAAACCCTTTTCAATGCGAACATTGACCAAGTCATTCGCACCGTACAAGATCAGCATACGGCCAATATTAAAAAACGACTTGCTCCAAATGAGTCTTACCATAAGGCCACGGCCGCTTCGCCAAAAAAACTCTTTGAGGATTTAGCCTCCCCTCAGAGGGTCTATCACGAAGTTTAGCCTTAAAAAATTGACATCATTGATCTCTTGCTTGCTCCCCTCCTTGCTTAAAAAAGAACTCGGTAGGGATTTCTTGACGTAATTTCTTCTCATAAATGCCAAAAGATTCTAGACTTCAGGTCGATGACAGCGATCATACAGCATTCCCTACAATCCTTGAGCCATGGAAAGGATGGTCAGTGGCTGCATTTTCAGGACAGGGTCATCACCGGCCTGAGCTGTGACAGCCGAATGGTGAAATCGGGCGATCTCTTTTTTGCAATTCTCGGAAGCAAACAGAACGGCGAGTCATTTATTCCCGACGCCATGGCGAAGGGCTGCGCCGCCATCGTCACCGAACGGGAATGTCCCCTGGATCCCAAGACATTCCCGCAGTGGGTCGTTCCCGATGTTCGACGAACATTGGCGGAAACGGTGCGGTATTTTTATCGTTTTCCGGACGAAGCACTCGATATTTATGCCGTTACGGGCACCAACGGCAAGACGACCATAGCGTACCTATTGCAGTACCTGCTCTCGGCCGAACGACGGGCCGGCTATCTCGGAACACTTTTCTACGATACCGGCCATGAAAAGTATCCGGCCCCTACGACTACTCCTGACCCCATCCACCTACAGCAGTTACTCCGCCAGATGGTCGATCAGGGCGTGGGCTCGGCAACTCTGGAATTGAGTTCTCATGCGCTGGATCAGAAGCGCGCTTTTGGTATGAAAATCGGCACGGCGATCTTTACGAATCTTGCGGAAGATCACCTGGAGTATCACGGTGGCCGCGAGGCCTATTTTGATGCTAAATCTCGTCTGTTCGATGGGAGGAATGGCTCCGTCCCGCCCTATGCGATCCTCAACGGAGATGATCCTTACGGCCGACGACTCCAAAAACATCTCAGCGGATTACCAGCCAAAATTTATACCTATGGATGTTCGGAAAACGTCCACGTACGGGCACATTCCATCGAGCAGCGGCATTACGGGACTTTTTTCAACCTGACGATGCAGGGAATGACATGGTCGGTTGAAAGTCCCCTATGGGGTATCTACAACGTCAGGAATGTCCTGGCGAGCATGGCCGCATTGCTGGCAACAGGCCGGTTCTCGGAAAAAATTCTGGAGAGGCTCCGAAATTTCCCCGGTATCCCAGGAAGGACTCAAGTCGTGACGCAATGTGGAGGACTCCTCACCATGGTGGATTATGCCCATACCGCCGATGCGCTAGCCAAAGTTCTGGAGATGCTCAAACCCCTGTGCTCCGGACGACTTCTGCTGGTATTCGGTTGCGGAGGTGACCGCGACCGGGCCAAACGACCCGAAATGATGCGTATCGCGCAACAATGGGCCGATGAGGTCTGGGCCACCGGCGATAATCCTCGAACGGAATCCCAGGAACAAATTTTTTCCGATATGCGCGCTGGTCTGAGAGCTGCATCCCCAGCCGTCCACTGGATCCACGACCGCCGCGAAGCGATTTTTCAAGCCGTCCATACCGCCCAAGTCCACGATATAATCCTGGTCGCCGGGAAGGGACATGAGACCTATCAGGAAATTGGAACGGAACGGTTTCCTTTCGACGATGCTGAAATATTAGAGGGCGTCGTCAAAGCCAGACAGTAATCTTCTCATCCTGTTCCACAACTCCTCTGATAGGTCACGCCTCCCGGGTGCCTTTTCTCCATTCCCTCTTCTTTTTTTCTTTGTTCGTCTTTTATTGGACGACATCCTCCAGAGCAGGGAGTATATCGTTTGCGATCCGAACGCAACAACGGGCAAAAAACAAGCCATTTTCCGCAACTTGCACACTTGCCTTTTGGAGGAGAAGCTTTAGATGACAGGAGTTGTAACCCACTAAAAAGATGTTCCTATGACCCGAGATATTGCCGCCGAAATCCGTGAAGAGATCCGTCGTTTTCAGCCCCAGACGGTTCGAAAAAACATCGGTCAGATTATCCAGTTGGCGGATGGCGTTGCCTTTGTCGAAGGACTGTCGGATGTCATGTACAACGAAATCGTCCTGTTTCCGAACGGTGCTCGTGGAGTTGCTCTGAATCTCGAAGAAGACCGCGTTGGCGTTATGCTCCTCGGCGATACCACCGGTATCAAATCAGGCGATACCGCCGAAACCTCCGGAAAGCTATTATCCGTTCCCGTTGGGCAAGAATTCCTGGGCCGCGTCGTCGATGCACTGGGGAATCCCATCGACGCCAAGGGAAAAATAAATGCATCCGAATATTACCCCATCGAGCGTACGGCCTATGGCATCAGGCCAAGACAATCGATTTCACAGCCATTGCAAACTGGTATTCTGGCCATCGATGCGATGATCCCCATCGGCCGTGGTCAGCGCGAGCTGATCATCGGAGACCGTGCCACGGGCAAAAGTACATTGGCCATCGACACCATTCTAAACCAGACGCTGACCAATCACCAGGGCCTGGCCAGCGGCGATACGTCGTTCCGGCCCATATATTCCATCTATGTCGCTATTGGGCAGAAAAATTCGTCGATCGCCCGGACGATCCAGATACTGGAAAATGCCGGTGCTATGGAATTCACGACCCTCGTCGTTGCATCCGCTTCGGAAAATCCAGCCAATCAATACATCGCACCCTACACGGGTTGTACGATGGGCGAATGGTTCATGGAGCACGATAGGGACGCCCTTATCGTTTACGATGACCTGTCGAAACATGCCATAGCATGGCGACAGATTTCACTGATATTAAAGCGTCCAGCGGGCAGAGAAGCTTATCCGGGAGATGTCTTTGCTATCCACTCGCGGCTATTGGAACGCGCAACACGCCTGATACCGGAATTTGGTGGCGGTTCTCTCACGGCGCTTCCGATCATCGAAACACAGGCCGGCGACGTATCGGCTTACATCCCCACCAATATCATTTCCATCACCGATGGACAGATTTTTCTCGATACCGATCTCTTCAATAGTGGTACTCGCCCCGCCATCTCCGTCGGTATTTCTGTCTCTCGCGTGGGCTCGGCGGCCCAGACAAAGGCATTGAAACAGGTGGCGGGGAAATTAAAATTAGAGTTGGGACAATATTACGAATTGGCGGCTTTTGCTCAATTTGGTTCCGATCTCGATCCCAAAACGCAACAACAATTGGATCGCGGTGCTCGCATCGTGGAGATACTCAAACAACCCGCATCGCAGCCCATAGCGATTGAAAGACAGATACTGCTACTCTGGAGCATTCAACGGGGATATGGCGATGATCTTCCGGTCAATTCCATGGGCGAGATGATGGCATCACTGCTCTCCTTCTTTGAGTCCTATTACCTCGAACTTCTCCAGGTTCTGCGACAAAGACAGGACATCGATTCCACGATGGAGGAACAACTTCATGCTGGATTGAAAGCGTGGAAACAGCAGCAAGCTCATCCTCAGGCAGCGTAAGTTTATCTTCTGAAGCCCACGGAAATAATGGCCCAATACCTCATAACGGAGACAGACATATGAAGAAAGGTTCTCGCCGCCAATTGAGTTTCGAACAAAAGCTTCAGCAACTCGAGCATGTCGTAGCGGAAATGGAAACCGAAGGAGTGACGCTCGAGGCGCTTTTAGAAAAATATCGAGAAGGGCATGCCCTTCTTGCCGCTTGCCAAGAAGAATTAGACCGTGCAGAAATGATCATCCGAACTTTCGAAGGAACATCACTGTCTGATGGCAGCGAGGAATCTACCGGCGATGAGGAAGGGACTTCGGAGGTCTCGGAATGCTCCTAGAAACACTTAAGGACCCAACGGCGCTCAAGACCTTTTCTCACAGACAACTCACGGCCCTCGCAGAAGAAATACGAACGCTTGTTTACACAACCGTTACCAAGAACGGCGGGCATCTCGCATCTAATCTGGGTGTGGTGGAACTCAGCATCGCCCTTCATTACGTCTTTAACTCACCACGTGATGCCCTGGTCTGGGATGTCTCGCATCAGATTTATACCCATAAACTGCTGACGGGGCGCTATCCTTTTTTCCACCGCCTCCGGCAAACAGAGGGAGTCAGCGGCTTCAGTTGCCCGGATGAAAGTGAGCACGATCTCTTCACCACAGGACATGCCGGAACAGCATTATCCTCTGCACTGGGCTTGGCCAAAGCCCGTGATTTACGCGGTGGGAATGACCATATCATTATCCTCCTCGGTGATGCTTCCATGACGAATGGACTTACGCTCGAAGCGCTCAGTAACATCGCTTCTACGACCCAACGCCTCATCGTCATTCTCAACGATAATGGCTTTTCCATAGCTCCTAACGTCGGTGCCATTGCAAAAATACTCAGCCGGCTCATTCAACGGCCAGCCTATGCGAAATGCAAACGCTTGGGGAAATCCTTTTTAAATCTCTTCCCGGGAGGATCCACTTGCATAAGCGCTCTCAGGGCCATTAAACGCCGTGTCAAGAGCCTCTTTCTCCCCTCTTCCCTTTTCGAAGATTTCGGATTGCGTTACTGGGGACCCGTGGATGGACACCATCTGCCCGATCTTATCTACTACCTGCAATGCTGTCAAAAAGCTTCGGGCCCCATTCTCCTTCATGTAAAAACGCAAAAAGGCCATGGCATACCCGATGTCGCCACCCATCCCGAAAAATTCCATAGCGTTGCACCACAAAAGACAAAATCTACACAGCCAACCTTCACTTATGGTGAACTTTTAGGGAAATGTTTGGAATCCATGATGGAAAAAGATCCTCAGGTCGTGGCCATTACAGCCGCCATGGCCCGTGGCACAGGATTAGCTTCGATTCAAAATAAATTCCCTCAAAGGGTTTGGGATGTCGGGATGGCAGAGGCCCATGCGGTGACGTTTGCAGCCGGCATGGCAAAAAGCGGGTTCTTTCCCGTATGCGCCATCTACTCCACCTTCATGCAGCGCGCCGTAGATTCCTTTTTCCACGACGTGGCGCTCCAGGGATTGCCCATGCTTATCTGTATGGATCGCTCAGGACTGTCCTGCCATGATGGCCCGACGCATCACGGCCTCTTTGACATTGCTCTCTTCGCCTCCGCTCCATCGGTCATCTGTGTACAACCTAAAGACTCACAGGAGTGGATTGATCTGTTTTTTTCCGCTCGACAATGGAAACGCCCTGTACTCATGCGCTATCCTAGAGAATGTCCACAGCCATGGCCCCCTATCCGGGATTCGCAATTCATCCCATTGGCCCATGCGGAAGTCCTGGAGAAGGGTCGGGATATTTGCCTATGTGCCCTGGGCCCCATGGTCGACATAGCGCAGGCATTGGTGGCGCGATTTTCGGCACACGGTCTCTCGGTAACGGTCATCAACATGCGTTTTATCGTCCCATTGGATGAGGTATTGCTAAAAAAAATCCTCCCTCAACATCGCTTGTGCGTCACCTTAGAGGATCATGTCGTCTACGGCGGATTGGGAAGTATCTTGGCCACTTGGATGGCGCTTTCCGGCATCCATACTCCATTATATCCCATCGGATGGCCCAATCGATGGGTGGAACATGCCAATTGCGATGAAGATCTACAGGAGCGCTATGGGCTCACCGAACAAAAAATTTTTCAATGCATCCTGGAACGTTGGAAGACACGGCCCACTTGAGTCGATAGGAGAAATTTCATTGGCAAGTGATATTTTTCTCCTACATTGCTTTTTCCTTCGATGGAAAAAATGGATATGGGTAAAGAAAATACTACAGGTAAGCATTGTAAACCTTCGCAAAAAAGCGCTCTCCCCTCACTGTCAGCATCCGAACTAGAACAATCGATTCGTCACCATTTAACGGCATCGCTGGCGCGTCATCCGGCATCCGCTACACCACACGAATGGTGGCTCTCGACCTGTTTTGCCATCCGAGATTACGTCCTAGACCGCTTCGTATATACCCAGTGCCAACATCACTCGCAGGATGTCCGGCGGCTCTATTACCTATCGATGGAATACCTCACCGGCCGCCTACTCAACAGCAATTTACTCAACACCGGATTACTCGAAACGGCGAGAACAGCCCTACAATCGCTCGGGCAAAACCTTGACATCCTGCTGGATGAAGAAGTCGATATGGGTCTCGGTAATGGCGGTCTCGGACGTCTCGCTGCCTGTTTTCTCGATTCTCTAGCGACACTGAATTATCCTGCCATTGGCTACGGCATACACTATGAATTTGGTCTTTTCCGTCAGGAAATTTGCGATGGACAGCAGGTAGAAAAACCGGATAATTGGCTTCTTTTTGGCAATCCTTGGCAGATCGTACGGCCGGAAAATGCCCAAAAAATTCCACTTTATGGACGCGTTGTCGATCACTTCAATGCAAAAGGTGATTGGTGTCCGCTCTGGATCGATACGCAGGAAATTCTAGGTATTCCGTGGGACATCCCCATCGTCGGCTACGGCGGCAAGACGGTCAATTTTCTCCGCCTATGGGAATCCCGTGCCACACACGATTTTGACCTCGAGGAATTCAATCGCGGCGACTATACCGATGCCGTACTGGAAAAAATTCACGGCGAGAACATCTCAAAGGTTCTGTATCCGAACGACACAACGGAAAATGGTAAAGAATTACGACTTATTCAGCAGTATTTCTTCGTCGCATGCTCGATTCGCGACATCCTACGGCGCTATAAAAATGCCCACACTGACATCGAACAGCTACCCGAGAAGGCCATCCTGCACATCAATGATACGCATCCCACCATAGCGATTCCAGAGCTCATGAAGATATTGACCGATGAGGAACATTTACCGTGGGAAAAGGCCTGGAACATCGTTCAAAAGGTATTCGCCTACACCAACCATACTTTGATGCCAGAAGCCCTCGAATGCTGGAATATTTCCCTATTTCAGCGCGTCTTGCCACGGCATTACCAAATCATCTGCGAGATCAATCGCCGCTTCCTAGAAGGTGATGTGGAACACAAATGGCCCGGTGACAGGGATAAAAAACGCTCTCTTTCACTCATTGGGGACAACGTCGTTCGCATGGCTCCGCTGGCCGTCATCGCCAGTCAATCGATTAACGGTGTCGCTGCTCTACACAGCCGCTTGATCCGCGAACGCCTGCTGCCAGATTTTTATGCCCTCTATCCGGAACGTTTTAACAACAAAACCAATGGCATTACACCACGGCGCTGGCTGCAACAGTGCAATCCAAGGCTATCAAATCTGATCTCCGAAACCATCGGCAGCGAATGGAAGACAGATCTCGAGCTCTTGAAGGAGATGGAACCTTACGCGAAGCAAAAGTCCTTCCAAGAATTGTTCATGAAGGTCAAGCGCCAAAACAAGGAAGATTTGGCCCATATTATTCAGGAACGACTGGGCATTACCGTCGATCCCACAGCGCTTTTCGACGTTCAAATCAAGCGCCTTCACGAATATAAGCGCCAACATTTGAACCTACTCCACGTATTGAACCTCTATCGTCGCATTTTACATGGAGCATCACCGACAACCCTACCACCGCGAGTCGTCATCTTTGCTGCCAAGGCGGCACCGGGCTACACCGTAGCCAAGATGATCATCCATGCCATCAATGCCGCCAGTGACAAGATCAACCATTGTCCGCATGCCCAAGATTGGCTAAAAGTTATTTTCTTACCGAATTACAACGTCTCTCTCGCAGAAAAAATTATCCCGGCCGCCGATTTATCGGAACAGATTTCAACCGCCGGTAAAGAAGCTTCCGGTACGGGCAACATGAAGCTTGCCCTCAATGGGGCCTGTACGATTGGGACGCTGGATGGAGCCAATATCGAAATTTTGGAAGAGGTACACCGCGATAACATCTTCATCTTTGGCAAAACGGAATCGGAAATCGAGACGCTGCGGCAGCGAGGATATAATCCCTTCGATATCTACCACCAGCATGAAGAACTTCGCGAACTACTTGACTGGATGCGCTCCGATTACTTCGCATTACCCGATGGGCAAAACCCCGTTAAGGCCCTAGCCGAGCATATTCTCTACAACGGCGATCCCTTCTTCGCATTAGCGGACTACAAGGACTATCGCCGTGCGCAACTTTGGGTCGACCAATCCTTCCTAGATCCCAAGCGCTGGGCAATGCAGGCCATCTTTAACACGATCCGCATGGGTCGCTTTTCGAGCGATCGTACCATTCGCGAATACGCCGAGGAGATATGGAAACTTCCGGCCATAAGTATGGGATAGGACAAGGAAAGGATGGTCACCAACCTGAAATAATTTCGAACAACTCTATGATTGGTCCTCATCGAGGATGTTATCTCCTCAGCTTTAAACCATTCCTGAATACCCTAATAGAAGATAAAAAGCTACCCATGATCGCCATTACTTGAGATGTACCTATCTTTTTTTGGATTTTCTGAAAAACCATTTACCATTAAGCCCAATAAGCACTTGCTGTTCTTGGGTTCTCCTCATGTCTCGGCGCTATCATTGCTCTGCTATGGCGTGGAAAACAACGATGGCTTTACGGTCATCGTGGGTGAAGTGGGTTGCGGCAAGACCACCTTATGCCAAGCATTACTAGACCAACTAGATGCCAAAAAATACTTCCCCATTTATCTCCCCATTCCTCCCCAGACAGAAGAAGAACTACTCGCCTCCTTCATCAGTACGTTCGACATCCAAGAAGTATCATCCGGTAACATCGTCGAGACTCGAAAAGGCATCAAGCAAAAACTCACGTACTACAACCGGCAACGCAAACGTGTCCTGCTCATCGTCGATGAAGCGCAAAATCTGTCCAATGCGATGCTGGAAAACATACGTCTGCTCTCCAATATCGAGATCAATGGCAACCGCGCCATGCACATTATCCTATTGGGACAACCAGAATTGAAACAACACCTGCGACAACGGTGCATGCGCCAGCTACGGCAAAGGATATCCGTCTTTCAGGAATTAAGACCATTGAATGCGCGCGAAACGCGACATTATATTCAACACCACTTGAGTCTCGTGCAGACGGAACACATATCACTATTCACCTATTGGGCGATGCATAAGATTTTCTCCCTGAGCAAAGGTGTCCCGAGAATTATCAATAATATCTGTGATAAATCATTGATATCCGCCTACGTGCGCAATTCCTATAAGGTGAAGCGTCGCGATGTCGTCCGAGCCTTCCAAGAAATTCAGCAGATAGAAGAATCATGAATTTACTCCATGAAGCTTTACTAAAGCGTCGGCGAGAATCACTGCCTGTAATTTCCAGACCACCAACAGAAACTCTCCAGTCGACAGAGAGGTTTTGCGATCGACGAGAGCCATTGCATGAGGCACTTTTTCACAAAAAAAGAAGAGGCATAGGGACCCGATTCCGGAACTTTTTACGCCATTGGAAAATCATTGCCCTCGTGGGAGGCATCCTCAGCGGAATATTTTTTGCCTCACGGCATTCTCCTTTGGAAGCACAGAATACTCCCTCCTCTGCCGTAAAAAAAATGACAGGTATGCTCGCCGAAATAAGCTCCTCGACAACATCATGGCTAAGGCACATCTTTTCCCAACAACACAGCGCTTCGCAGCAGAAAAAAATTTCAGAATACCTGAAACAGATCAAAATTCAGGACGTCCAAACATCGGAAACAACACGTGCCAAGATTCGGATGGGAACAAAAATCTATCTCCCAGGTGCCATCATCAGTGAGGACCCCTGTGTCCGTTTTGTCGGCGTCGAACAAAAGCATATCATATTTGAGGATCGAGAAAATAGACGTTACACCTACCTCATTGAGGCAATATTGGAATGACAAAAGATTGAAATAGGAAAAAAATCCTCAAACATGGAGACTGTAGTTACGATTTTTTTTGCATCTGAAGAAAAAATATACTAGGAATAACGAAATTATGAAGATGTTAAGTCGCACGGTAAAGACAACCGCATGGGTCTTGGGTCTCTGGGGAATACTATGGGCGGAAGATACCGATTACCTTCATTTTACCCAACTACCGAGCAAAGTTATCTCTTCGAACCTTATGACTCCGACTTTCTCGGGATGTCTAATAGAGGAATCTCGACTAAGGCATGTGCCGTTGGCATCTCCAAAAGGAAGAGAATTATTCCGAATCCAATGGGGGAATGATTACTACCACCATCCCACTAGTGCCATCATCACTAATCTGGAGAATGATCTGAAGCCATTGCCTCCAGAAAAGAATCCGCGGACATGGTTAGAGCGCTGTGGAAGACCTCAAACGACGGCTAATTCTTTTTTTGGCATAAAGGTCGTGGAACAGCCGCCTGGGGATAATACCATGAGATTTCAATTTCGACATTTCTCCATAGGAGCAAATAATCACTTCGCCGTGAAGCTCCACAATGCAGAGTGGTTATGCCCATGGGACGATACACCTGGCCTCCATCAGTGCTCTCTTCCCAATGGCTATGTATTGCGCAAAAAATTCAGCACCAACAGGATGAACACCATCATTCCCAAGTCTCATTGGTTCGCATTCGAACTCCAAGGAATAGGTATCGGTGATATGAATTCAAATCAATACAGTTCTTTGCTCTGGTTCGTTTTTCTGCTGCCTCCAGAGTCTCGTGACGATGAGAATGTAGGAGAATTAGGAGTGACGCTTGAGTCCATATATCGGAATATAGCCCTTTTTGTCCTGGGGCCCGATGGCATAGATCATAGCGCTGAATTCAATAGATGCAAAAATGCCTTAACCGCTTGCCAAGACGCTTTCAGGAATTTTGAAAACTCCAAGTCCTCATTCGATTCCATCATCACTCGATATCAGCAAGAGGCGGATCCTACGCGTATTTCGTTACGATTACAGGCCATTAAGCAATCCATTCCTACTTTTAAGTCTGTCTGCGAAAACTACCTACAGGCTAAAACAGAGTGTAAGCAAACTTTTACATCATCTTGGGTTCCTACTAGGTCCCAGGAGATGCTACCGCAGGTTCCAGATGCTTCTGTTCGACGACAAGAAATACCCAGAAAGGATATCTATAATTCAGGTAACTTCAACAATAGCTTTTATTTTTCTGACGATGAAGAAGATCATCGCTCACGCATCTATTCAGGCAGTGAATACTTTCCAGAAGCTGTCTGTGTACATAGTTATACAGACTTCGGCCCGATCTTGTGTGAAAAATTATTCGTGAATCTGCTATGGAACGAAACCGCGAAAGGTGATGCTCTTCGGCAGAGATGTCAAATATTTTTCAATGTGGACGCTTTACCACAGGAGCTGCAGGGCTTCCTCTTCGATCCCAATGCTCCGTTTGGGAGATTGCGTTTTCAGATACTTGCACAACCCTACAATGAAGGCCAAAATAAAACCCAAATCCTGCGGCCCCATTATGCCATCGCCAATGGCATATTCCCTGGAAAGGGCAGTCCTCCATTGGTATATGCGCGTTACGCGATGAGACTTTTCGGCGCCAACTTCATAGATAACCAGGACAATAACGGAAATGATAGGCATTACGGGCACGCTGGTTTTTTAGGCGAACGGCCACAAGGTTTTCTCCTAAAGGAAGTCAATACGCATGAAGGTCTTCAAGGCGGTCTGCCAATGTGGGTCGTATCTCCCAATAATTGCCGCATCGCTGGTACAAATGATTATACCAAAAACAAGGTATTTTACTCCGTTGTCATCGGGCGTTGTATGGAGTTCAATGAATTCGACAACTGGGAACAGGATAACACGGCCATCGTGACATTGCATATCTTATTATCGACAGGGGATCATGGAAGCCTGTGCGATGAAATGATGCGCCATGAGGAATCTTACGAAAAGATACAGTCGCTCCCAGTTCTTGCTAAAGCATTATACGACCATTGGAATGATTCGCATCAAAACGACCATCCTAAACCTGAAAATCCATTCAAAACACTCCATAATTTAGTGAAATTACCAGGTTCTCCATAAGAGGATATCGAGATTTTCATCCTCGAGGGGCACTTAAAATTATACCAATCCTCAAGCTGGAACCAGAGATTCCTCTTGTGACGGATTGGTATTTTCCTATAATCGGTCTCGCTATGGATGGAGTAACTTATTATCGAGATATACCTCTCATTACAACAGAACAAAAAGACATTCAATCGAATACGCTTAATTTACTCCAGAGTATTGCGAAACAAGGAAACATAGAATCCCATGCGTCAGGCCCAAGCGTGGTGAACTTGTCCTCCCTAATGGTCGGCAAAGATTTAAAGGCCCATGGTAAAATTCTCGGAGATATCGATACGCTGCTAAAAAGGGCCAATTCCGATGGGGGTCTTGAGGGACTTCTCGCACAACAGATCCCTGAAGGGAATCGGGACCAAATCAATCGAGCTAAGGAGGTTATCTTAGCGACACTCGTCTCGCTACCACAAAGCGAGCGTAAAGCAATTCTAAACGATCCTAAGCGTCTACAATCAATGTGTAAAAACGCCATCTTTGGATCTTTAATCTCAAAAAACGATAAGGTCTGCGCGATTTGTTCCAGTAATGTTCAAAAATCTCCCGCATACAAAGGTATAAACCAGCTTGACAAAAGTGTTCAGCCATTGGTTCGACAGAGTGCCCAGCGGCTGGAAATGCTCATGACTCGAGCGCCAAATCTGAATGAAAAGCAAAAGGAAGATATCCGCACAAAGGCGATGGATTTTTTCCAAAAAACGGAATTTAACAATAATACACTCCATTTTCCAATAAAATCTCCCACTCATCACGATTCCAATGCCCTTGCCCATTTAGACTCGAAAAGAGCAGACATGCGTCATCTTGGTTATCTCCTAAAGTCTCTTGGAGAAGACACTTATAAGCAATTCACCATCCCTGATCAAATCTTTATGCAGCATGGTCAGGGAGATGTAAACGGAGATTTGACACTTAACCAATGGCTAAAGCGTGGTTCTTCTGCAGATAAGCCACTCAACGTTTCGGTTTCTAACGAATACCTCCCAAATCAATCGCCATCACCGGGATCATCCCAAAATCTACAAAAGCCGATAACATCTTCATCATCGAGTTTCAACCCAGTAATACCGGAGAATACAAAACCAATGCAGCTGAATGTGACGAATTCAGATTCAATATCGCCACAACCATGGATACCGCAAAGTAAACTACCGCAAACACCATTTAGACAGCCAACTGCTCTATTTAGGTCGAAACAAACGTCAAACACCATGCCGAGGGCGCAAGATACGCACCTAAAAATAGATCTGCTACAGGCAAATCTAGAGCCATCTTTAACTACACCGACATATGCATCAACGCCGCCAAATCCACGGGCAATCCAAACTAAAGCGCCAATGTCACCAGGTTATCCGGTACAAATGCCAGGCTCTCCGCCACAATCAAAGGTAAATACATCGTCAGAGCTAAAGCCGGAGATAAGTCTAAAGGAACAATTACAAACGGCGAAATCGAAATTGACAAAAACCGATGCGCCGGTGGTTAAAGGAATACAGAAGCCTCAATTGAGTCCAGAAACCCAGGCTATGCAGGATCAAGTGAAGACTTTTTATACAGGATCATCAGGAAATGTTCCGGATACCATTGATCACAGGAGGACCAGGGACGCACTCAACAATTTGCTACAATTTTCAGAACCATTTCTTTCCCCATCTTCAGATTTTCATGAAACAATAAATCAGTTTCTTTATGTTTTAGATAACGTAAATTCACGCATTGCCTACTGCGATAACAATGGTGAACGAGAATTAATGCTCAGCGTTCTAAAATTCGTCGATACTCATATGGATCCGTTTTTAACCAATGCATTTAATCAAAGTCCTGCTGAACAACGCCTAAGTATTATGAACGGCAGCAAAGCTGCCAGGGATCAAATGACGAGTAACATTGAGCGCCTAAACCACGGTATTAAAAAGGATAGAGACATAGAGAAAACAAGAGATGAAATGATGTCCACATCACTAGAATGTCTGGATAAAGTCAAAACCGACCCGAAGGCAAATCTCGACGATATAGCAGGAACGCTCATAAAAGAGATAAAGAAGGACCCCAATTTTGCCTATATACTTGCGTCAATGGATGAACCTAGTAGTCCGGATGAATCTGATAAGTTATCACCGCTTCAGCAATTGATAAATGGTTCTCCCACATTTAAAAACTACATAAACGATAAAGAAAATGAAAAGGTTAAAGCTAACCTTCTAGATGGTAATTCTAAATTATCATTTTAGGATGAGCTCGTGTCCGCAAGGAGGTAGCGAAGAACCGGCCTATCCGGATGGATTATCGTCACCTCTTTTCAAAGCTACAAAAGCTGACACCATTTTAAAGCATCGAAGGAGAAATATCTTAAGCTAGAGTTCATGGACTAGATTTTTCTTGCGTCTACGGAGAAAATTCACAGAATAGAATTCCTAGTTTAGGGAAGGTATGGTAAGGATAAGGACAGGGAAGATAGGGAATGCAGATCAAGAAGTGTCAAAGACGGGAAAGAATGCACGTAGCATCAAGTCCTATAAAGGTGATCAAAGCATCGCTAGAAAATCTGGATCATCGAGCTTTATAGAGAGCCTCAATGGTAAAGGTCTCAAAGGGTTTATTGCTAGTAAGACAGGACTACTAGGCAGATTATCCGGTAACCACACTGCAAAGATGAAAATCATGCAAGCGGTATCCAATATGACGAAGGATATCGTTAATGATGATGATAGAGAAATCGCCGGTAAAGATTTTATCAGAAGCGAGTTTAAAGAAGTAGCCCAAGATCCTAGATACAAGCACCTTGTTGCAAGTGCCCTGGGTTCAGCTATGGGTGGTGCAGCTTGGATTAAGAAAAGAGATGCTAATGGCGATGCGACTGCTCTCTCAAAAAATGCGCTCGAAACCTTTATGAACCTTGTCGAGGAGGGTGTTTTGACAGATAAAGACATACAAACAGTCATGGAAAAACTAGGCCCAAAGGGGACTGGTGCCCTGCAGAACCCAGATTCTCCATTCTGGAAAGGCCTTCAGAAACTTTCTGAGGAATCGCGCGTCAAGTTGGCCGACATCATCCTTACATCTCAGACTTATCAGGAAAAGAATGCACGACTTCAGGAAATAAAGACAACATTGAATAACGCCATTAGTGGAGATAAACCCCTGGCAGAGTTAAATAGTGCTCTCTTTGACTGTGACGACGTAGAGAAACAATACCTTCTTGAGAGGAATGGATTCCAAATACCTCAAAATATCGATACCCTCGAAATGTGCGATCATAAGATTAAGGAAATAACCACCGATTTTCGAGGTGGAGCAAGAGGAGTACGTGATGGAGTAGCAGACAGCGAAGCTCTCGCTAAGCACCTCGCCGATAAAACGAAACAGGTCCTTCAAAACGCCCCGAAAAATACTGAGGTACAAAAAGCGTTGACCCAATGCCAAGAATTATTCGCCGAAGCCCAAGGTCTAGAAAAAGAGATTTTCTCGCTCCGGTCGAGTATCATAAATGGTCAGCACGGCTACTCACTTGAAAAGGCTTTGGATAAAAAAATTGCAGATGACAAGAAGTTAGGAAAAGCTGGTATCACCACCTATACGGAGTGGCTGGCAAAAATTACAGAAAGGACCAAGAAAAAACATGACATAGATGATGACATAGCAAAGGCACTTTCGTTAGAGCTAAATGACCCTCAACGACTACCAGAAATCAATAAATGCGCCAATAAGCTCATAGATTATGCCGATTTTTTCATCAAAAATGCAAAGATAGAAGAGGACATCATGGCCAATCGAGATGCTCTAAAACTACCCAAACCTCCTATGAATGAAGTGTTTTCTCAAGGCGGTACGGGCGATCTCTTGCAATTTGGCATTAATCAATGTATAAAGTTATTAACAGAGGGCATAAAGAGTGCGATTCAAGTCCACGTTCCCGAGGGCAAACTAGAAGCATTTACTAAAAAACTTGACATTATCCAAGCACAAGGTTCATCGGGTGGGCTGATGCGTTTTATAAAAAATGTAGCCCAAAATCCAAGAACCTATGGTTTACCAGAAGATTTTCAAATACCAGATAGCCTGAATCAGCTCGTGGATATCGCTGAAGAATTCAACAAGTTTGCCTAATGCTTGCAAAGAAGTCATGCCATTAAGTTTTTCAAAAGCCTTTACATCCATTTTCTGTTCTTGCCATAGCTATCCTTAGGTTTTCCATGGACATTCCATGAAGCATATCTTCGTGACCGGTGGGGTAGTATCTTCACTGGGTAAGGGCCTGACGTCGGGAGCACTGGGAGCGTTATTGGAATGCCATGGACTTCGGGTCGAACTGCAAAAATTTGACCCCTATTTAAACCTCGATCCGGGCACCATGAGTCCCCTACAACACGGCGAAGTCTATGTGCTGGATGATGGAACCGAAACCGACCTCGACCTGGGCCATTACGAGCGCTTCACCCACGCGATCCTTTCGAGGGAAAATTCCCTCACCGCCGGAAGAATTTACGAAAGTGTACTGCAGAAAGAACGCAACGGGGATTACCTGGGCCAAACCGTCCAAGTCATTCCCCACATAACGGATGAAATCAAATCTCACCTGCGCCGAGTCGATACGGGAGCCGATCTGTGTATTACGGAAATCGGTGGTACGATCGGCGACATCGAGAGCTTGCCATTCCTGGAAGCACTGAGGCAATTCGCCCTCGAGGAAGGTCGCGAAAATGTGCTCTTCATGCACCTTACGCTTCTGCTTTACCTGCGTTCCGCTGAAGAACTCAAAACGAAGCCGACGCAGCAGAGTGTCGCCAAATTACGCGAGATCGGTATCCAGCCCGATATTCTCGTCTGTCGTACCGAACAACCGATTACGCCCACCATACGGCAGAAAATTAGCCTATTTTGCAACGTCCCGCCGCAGGCTGTCGTCGAAGAACGCGATCTGCAGCATTCCATCTATGAACTTCCCCATGTCCTGCACCAGGAAAAACTCGATGCACTCGTACTTCAGCACCTGCAATTGGCTCCAAGGGAATGTCACATCGAGGTCTGGGAAAAAATTTCACAGCAAATCCAACAGACAAAGCCCATTTACCACATCGGCCTCATCGGCAAGTACATCTCTTGCAAAGATGCCTACAAATCGATCTATGAAGCATTGGCCCACGCCGGGATTGCGCTCTCGTGCTCCGTAAAAGCGGTGGCCATTGACTCCGAAACACTGCTGTCCGAAAAGGATTGCCATGAGCAGCTACGGACGCTCGACGGGATCCTCACCCCAGGTGGATTCGGTACCCGTGGGATCGAAGGAAAAATCCTCGCCGCCAATTATGCACGAGAGCATGCCATTCCCTACTTCGGCATCTGCCTCGGTATGCAAGTCGCTGCGATTGCCTTTGCCCGCAACGTCCTTCAATGGCCACATGCCAACAGCACGGAATTCGACCCACAAACGCCCCATCCCATCATTTGCCGCATGGCCGGACAAAAAGATACCGATGTCAAAGGCGGTAGTATGCATCTCGGTGCCATAACATGCCACCTATCAGCAGGAACTCTCTCCCAAAAGGCCTACGGGAAGAACTACATCTCCGAACGCCATCGCCATCGCTACGAATTCAACAGCACCTTCGAAGAAGAGTTCCAAAAACACGGAATGGTCATCACTGGCCGGTGCCTCGACAATCATGCGATCGAAATCCTCGAAATCCCGGCACATCCGTGGTACGTGGCTGTACAATTTCACCCAGAATTCCTGTCGAAACCATGGCAAGCTCACCCATTATTTCGATCATTCCTCCAGGCTGCTTCACATCATGGCCACGCCAACGATTAAATCACATCCCGAACTGGCCCAAACCGCCATCCTACTCCTCGCCGCCGGAAGTAGCCAGCGCATGGGCGGAAAAATCGCCGATAAATGCCTATTCCCTCTCCGAGGGAAAATCCTCCTGAGCTATGCCTATGAGGCCTTCCAATCCATCGGCAATTGGCAAGAGATCGTGATTGTTTACCGCGATGAAGCGCAGCAAAAATTATTGGCACCCTATTTCTCGCCAGCCGTCACATGGGTCTCCGGAGCCACGACCCGAGCGCTTTCCGTCTTCAATGCACTGGAATATCTCCATCGACAAGCAACTCCCCCTCGATGGGTCTTGATTCACGACGGTGCGCGGCCCTACATTGCCCAAGAACTCATTGAAAAAATCTTCCTAGAAACACTGAAAAAAGGGTCTGCGATCCCGGCCAAAGAAGTCACCGACACGCTCGTGCAAAAGGACTCTCTTCAGGGCATCTACCACTACCCTCGTCGACAGGACTACCTTCGGGTAGAAACGCCACAGGGATTTACTTTTTCCCTACTTTATCAGGCCTACCGATCACAGCTGCACGATTTGTCTTCCTTTACGGATGACAGTGCCATTTACCAAACCCAATCTCCGCTCCATTTCGTCGTCCATCCCATGCGGAACGACAAAATCACATTCGCTGAAGAACTCCAGTATTGCTAGCGATGAGAAAAAAAATTCCCCTTTTGTCTTTCAGGATTCCTCTTACCTCTTATCCTGTAGAACAAAAAAAGGCTATGCCTGGTTTCCAAACTAGTTTAAGTTACATGGCTCATCACTTTATGACGCCATGAAATTACAGCGCGTGGGTGTTATCGGTGCCACAGGTCTCGTAGGACAGGCCATCGTTGAGTGGTTGCTGCGCTTTGGATATTTACCAGACTACATCTCGCTCTTCGCCTCCCAGAGCTCAGACGGGAAATCACTGACCCTAGGTCAGAAGAACTTCTCGGTGCTCTCCCTGACGGAGAAAGCCATCCAGACCCTCGACGTCGCCCTCTTCGCGACCGATGCCGCCGTGAGTCGCCAATGGATATCCATCGCCCAATCCCGCGGTGTCGTATGTATCGACAACAGCTCCGCCTTCCGACAGGATCCATCGGTTCCACTCGTCATCCCCGAAGTCAATGGTCATGTACTCGCCACCCATCCGCAAGTCATAGCGAGTCCCAACTGCTCGACGATAATTGCGCTGCTGGCATTGGCGCCACTACATCACACCCTGCGCATGAAAGCCTTCACGGCATGTACCTACCAAGCGGTTTCCGGCAACGGCACAGAAGGACTCAGGACATTGGAACGTGAACGACAGTGCGGTGACAGTTTTTCTGAAATTTATTCGGATCGGATCGAAGGCAATGTCATCGCCTCCATTGGGATACCCCAAGGAAACGGCTTTACCGACGAAGAGGAAAAATTATGCCATGAGAGCCGAAAAATTCTAGCATCTCCGGAACTACAAGCTACGGCGACCTGCGTTCGCGTTCCCGTTGAGCGAGCGCACTCCATGGCTCTACAAGCGCGCTTCGAAAGCTCTGTCGACTTGGCAATGGCTGAAGAGCAGCTGCGCTATGCACCGGGCATACATTATACACTTACCTCCGTCGCGACACCATTTCGCTGCGCCTGGAACGAAGATTGTTTCGTCAGTCGCCTGCGGAAAGATCCCTTCGATGACAAGCAGCTTCTCCTCTGGACCGTTGGTGATCAGATATGGAAAGGCGCGGCTCTGAACGTCGTTCAGATTCTCAACCGCCTCTGATCGCCTACATCCCATCATTATTTCTCTCCCTATTCTTTCGCCGACTGCACCGAAGTATTCTCCGTCGTGGCAGTGGGATTATCATGGCTGTACTCCGAGGCCGAGATCAACGATGGCTTTGTAATGGTTTGCTGACCCTCCAACAATTCTCAATTGTGGATCGAAATGAGCATGATTTTCGAGATATATCATGGCGATATAAGGTCTTTGCTTAAGTATCTTTATAAAATCCAAGAAACGCTTTGATTCATCAAACGTGCTGAAGAAAGTATCAAAAAGTGGATCCTCATTAGAAGTGTTGGGTATAAGCATATTATAATTTATAGTAAAACCCTGAGAAGCAGCTTTATTCTCCTCTATCAGCAACATTGGCATTTGTAACATATCTGACAGCATGTATTGCATGTCCGTTGTATCTAACCATGGTAAGATACCGGTGTCTCTATCTAAAACATGGTACTGGGTATGAGTATATCCTTCCGCAAGTGCTTCACGCAGTTTCATCATCGTTTTTATGGACCAATTGTTTTCAATGACAGGGTTATTGAATTCATACCAGCAGATATTTCCTTCGGAATTAGGTGACCCATTAGAATTATATGGGTGCATGAGTATGAGATTACTGGTCATCGTTCCAGCCATAGGATTAAAAGTTGACCAGTTGGGATACTGCTGCCATAACCCCAATTGCTCCGCTGTGGTTCCATTAGACTGATGCCTTTGCCTATAATTACGGCAACCGTTGGGATCTCTTAGGATGAAGTGCTGCATAACGACCATTATGGCCCAAAATCCACAACTGCCGTCGCCGGCAACATCCTGAACGACAAACGAGCGTCTGGTTAAGTAATTAATGGTCCCCATAAAGAGATCGAAATTCCTATATAAGTCATCAATGGCCGGAATTCTTCCGCTATCCAGGCCATCCAGAGTCATGTTCTTTTGTTGTAAATAATTCTCCAATACCCTTCGATATTGCACCAACTGAGGTATTAACTTTTGTTTTTGCTGGTCATACGCGGTTTGCGAGCCATACAACGCCCGCAATTGATTATCCGTCAGTGGCTGCTGCCGCGGAACGGACGACGATGAATTCCCATCCCCTGATAATGGTATCGGATCCCCATTACCCGGCTGATGATTGAGCCCGTCCGGACACAGAAATACCGGATGGGCCTGCATATATTCCTCAATGGCTATATCAATACCATCTAGGATGTTGGGGACATTCTCCGGTGAGGATGTGCTTTGATAAGCTGCGATGGCATTATTAACTCGATCCAATGAGCTGTCAGCACTGGGGAGAGTGGTTGACCCACTCCCTTGAGAATCGTCCGATGGATGTCCTTGATCAAGGGGTTGCGTAGGGGTACTAGAGTCAGAGTTTGAGCTTGATGACGAAGAGTGTGGCGCATCAGGTTCAAAATGATCATTTGGATTAAAAGAGTCTATATTTCGGCATATGGTGTTTATCAACGTTCCTGGATACCCCACCACATATTGGTTACCATGCATCAGCAAATAATAGAATAAAACCAAAGAGCCGTATTGATCAGCCGCTCCACCGATACCTTGCCCTTGAATTTCGACTATGAAATGATTGGACTTAAGGGCAATGGTAAGCATATCTTGGGAGCTGGATATTTTGCGAAGTAAGTAGCCACCCGGCATGGAACGCTGATGGAGACCCGGTTTATCATCCCATGGGTATACCCACTTCGCGCCATAAAGCTTTATGGCGACATCTCTCTCATCCGACGTTGAAGATTGAAGTGGCTGCAGCTGTAGTGTTACAGTGGGACTATTCTCACAGGAACCGGCCAAGACCTGTATCACCCAACGAGAATTAGGTGTCGTCCGGGTTCTTCCACTGCGCTCTAACCATTTCATTGGATTGTTTCGTGAAAAAAACTGATCCAAATCGCTCTCTAAGTTCGTGATGATTTCACTATGGAGGAAATAGCGGTAATAGACATCTGACCACTGGATCTGAATATATTTAGCAAAAGGGGAACCAAGACTACCCAACCCAGACACTCGTAAAATCTCTAGGCACCATTTACTACCCCACTCTTGGAGCGAACTTATCTCGGGATTATAGAGGCTAACTCCTTGTGGACCCAAAAGGAATCTGTGATGATCAGGGTCTGCCCATATCGTTCCCCATATCCCTATAGCCAGCGCAGCCGCTTTTATCGCTCGGTTCAACTTCTTCATAATTTATGACTCTGCTATCCCTAGCACGTTTTTTTCCAAATGCAAAAAGAATCATGCCCTTAGTTGTATTCCCTTTGTGAATCATCGTCAAGAGAGTTGTATTTATATATATCTCCCCATTTTTATTTCTCTCCTATTCACGACTCACTTCCATTCCCAAAGGCTCAATCTCTACAGCCCACGTCATTATTTACTCGAGATTCTATTATTGCGGTACAGACATTACGGTTGTGCTTCGAGACTGAGATCGAGGATGGCCTTGTAGTGGTTATATCCGGGAGTTAAAGGATAATACTCAAAATACATTATGGCAATATAGGGTCTTTGTTTAAGCACTCTTACCATATCCAAGAAGTCATTTTGCCTATTTCTCCAATCCCAAAGATCATACAAAAGGAAATCCTCATTCGGCCTAGAAGTGAATAGACCTATAGTAACGCTTATAGTTTGTGAGGCATTATTACCTTTTTCTTCCGTTATCAGAAGAACTGGCAATTGCAATACATCTGGTAATTTATTTTTCACATGTCCAGCTTCCAACCATGGTAGTTTGCCCTTTATATCCGGGATATGATACTGATCGCAATTTCTTTCACTTGCCAACTCGGCACGCAATTTCACCATTGCCCGTATGTGCCAATGACGACTGGTGACAGAATTATCAATTTCATATTGGTTACCCTTTTTAACTACGAGCATATTACTACCAGTTCCAGCCATAGGATCAAAATCCTGCCAATTCGTTATTGCATTTTCCCATAATCCTCCCGATTGTCCCGTTGTAGCCAAATTAGAAGAGTGACTTTGCCTATAACGACGGCAACCGCCGGGATCTCTCATGATGAAGTGCTGCATAATAGCCATCGCAGCCCAAAATCCACAATTGCCGTCACCGGCAACATTTTGAATGACAAAAGAGCGGCCAGTTAATCGATTAATAGTCCCCATGAAGAGATCGAAATTTTTAAATAGGTCATCAGCGGCCGGTAAGTTCCCAGGAACCGGAAGGTTACTGCTATTCAGCACATCCGGTATATTATGACGCCGCAAATAATCATCCAATGCTGTTTGATAGGTGGCTAATTGAGCGATTAATCCCTGCTTCTGTCGACCGTATGCGGTCGTTTGGTCATATGCCGCCGATAGCGACTGTTGTGGTGCCCGCAATCGCAGCACAGGCCGCGATGACGCTTGTGACCCTGAAGGCTGAGAATCTTGCCCACTGGACGGCGGAGGATTTCTTCTGTCTGGCTGTTGAGCATTCAAACTGCCTGGCGACGGAGAATTTCTATTACTTGAAGACTGAGAACTTTGCCCACTCGGCGACGGAGAATTCCCACTGTTTGGCTGCGAAGAACCGAGTAATTGAGAATGGGCCTGTTTCCAACTGGCAATTGCACTCTCAATACCATTCAACATAGGTAGTATCTGCCCAAGTACCTGCTCAGAAGACAGTATACGCTGATATTCTCGGATGGCGTTATTAATGGGATCCAGCGAGCTGATTAGGTCAGGAGGAGTAGCTCCATTTCCTTGAGCACTGGTCGCTGCCGTGCGCACTTGTTCTCCCGTGGACTGCCTGGGATCAGGACTTGATGGTGAAGGACGTTGGCTAGGAGGATTATTACTAAAAGCGACGATACTTTGGTGTATAAAATTAACCAATGTTCCTGGGCAGCTACTATTTTCAAAAGCCTTACTTGTCACCAGGTAATAAAATAAAACCAAAGAACCGTACTGGTCTGCATTTTCTCCGACACCTTGCCCTTGAATTTCGATTGCGAAACGATCCGACTTAAGGGCAATGGTACACATATCCTGTGAACTGGATTTTTTGCGAAGGACGTACCCACCTGGCATGGAGAGCTGATGTAGACCTGGTTCATCATCCCATGGGCATAGCCAATCCGCACCGTAGAGCTTTACGGCGATGTATCCCTCGTCCGACATCGACGATCGAAGTGGCTGAAGTTGTAATATTACCTTTGGGTCATCCCCATGAGAACCTGCCAAGACCTGTATTACCCAACGAGAATTAGGCATTACCTTAGCCCTCCCGCAACGCTCTAACCATATCAATGGACTATTTTCCGAATCGTTCTCCAGAGGCAATTGTCTCAGGTCATTCTCCCACTCTGTGATGATTTCACTAGAAAGGGAATTGCTATAATAGGCATTTGTCCATTGGGCCTGAAAACGTTTGATAAAACCAGAACCTAAAGATTCCCGTTCCCGTAAAATATCCAAGCACCACTTACCTTTCCACTCCCCTATGGAACTTATCTCGGGATTATAGACATAATGCGAACCTATGAAGAGAAATTTGCGATCGTCAGGATCTGCCCATATCGTTTTCCAGATTCCCATGACCAGCACAGCGGTCTTTAGCGTTCGACTCAACATCTTCATAACTCACAACTTCACCATCCTTAGCATATTCTTTCTTCAGATGCAAAAAAAATCACAACTTTTTGCCACATCCCCTTGTGAATGATCATCAGGAGGATTGCCTCCACATATCCTCTCACTTTTATTTCACTTCTATTTATGGCTCACTTCTCTTCCAAAAGGCACAACTTCCATACACTATATCCCCATTTACTCTACGCTTTAGTCATCACATTTTTCCTGAATCATTTTATAAAAATATGGATGGGATCAAATTTATTCGAGAACTACGCGGCACTTTCCTCCCTATCGATCCGTAATGGCTACCTCTGGACAGTTATAACCTATGCCTTCCTACACCACGGCTGCCTTCACCTACTGACCAATGGATTCGCCCTGTATTTTGCCGGTCACACCGTTGAGCAGTATGCCGGGCCCTATCATTTCCTTGGGATATTTATCCTCTCCTCCCTCTTCGGAGGATGTCTGTGGTTGTGTATTGGATGGTCTGTAACAGGCGTTCTCGTCGGCGCTTCGGCCGGCGTTATGGGCCTATTAGGCTACAGTTGTATGGCCTTTCCCCATCAGCAAATCGCGGTACTTCTCTTCTTTTTCGTTCCCGTTCGCCTCCAACTCCGGACACTTCTCCTGCTCCTCTTTACTTTTGAAAGCGCTGGATTTCTCTTCTACGAAATTCCAGGGGCCTCTTTCATTGCACATTCTGCCCACCTGGGTGGATTGATCACGGGTGTGCTCTACTTCCTAATCCAACACCAGGGCCCACAGTGGAGAGACCACTGGTACAAATATTTCCACCATTCCCATGGGCGGCGTTACCGCATCCATTTTTCAGATAAAAAATAGTCTGCTTTTAGGAGAAAACCTAAAATCACAGACCTTAAAATTCGCCCCGAGCGCTCCCAAATTTCACAACCGAACCCACAATTCCTCCCGCACCAACGCTGATCCTCAGGATGCTTTGCATAGGGATTTTGTGGAGCTTAAGTTATTCACATTTATTTGGTAATAACTGGTGAATAAGTTGGGAATTAATGTGAAGAAATCGGCCGATATCGCAAGTTATTCACAGTTCTTTACAGATTATTGATAGAGATATTCCCAAAGGAAACAGTCGAAGAAACGGCATCAACACTCACTTATTTTGTGTTATTCAGAAATTCACAGAGCATAAGAATACTAATAAGGATTTATATATAATATATTTATTGTTTCTATAATAGTGTTGCCTTCCCGGCACCAAGGATATGTGAATAACATGGAAATAATGCTCCGTGTGAATGGCTTAGTATCTAGAGAAGAGAAAGGTCTTGCTAATATTCTCTTGATGATCAGTTTGGCGAAGATCAGGTCCCGTTCGTCTAGTCTGGTCTAGGACATCGGATTTTCATTCCGGCAACAGGGGTTCGAATCCCCTACGGGACGCCAAAAATGGTTGTGGGTTTTTGTTGACGCCAGTGGCGAAATTCTTATCCTTTTCGTTGTTCTCTCTCGATGTAAGGAGGTGTATATGGGTAATACAGTTAGTGGCTCTGGAACTTTAAAAAATATACCGGAAGCGCCGACGGATAAACCGTCGAGCGGCGGTGTTTCAAAAACAGGAGGGGACCCTTTGAAGGCGGCGGAGATGTCTGGTAAGCCTGTTATGGCTGATGTTGGGACTGAGACGAAAAGTCCTAAATTGGTGGATAAGCTCGAAAACGCCATCGGGCAAATTAAAGAGTTTTTTGAGAGACATCCCACATTGAATGGTTTTTTAGAAGGGCTCGTGTCAGCGCTTTTATTTGCTCTTGAGCGTATATCGGATGCTCTTATTCAACGCGCCACGGATGAGATTAATAAAAAGGCTGATAAAGTTGTGGAATCCATAATGGGAGAGCCTAAAACGGAACCACAGGAAGAAATTCAAGAAGCCCTGAATAAGTTTAAGCAAGAAGTAAATAAACTTAGAGTTTCTGGACAGATCACAGCGGAGGATGAAGCCCAAGCAGATGAGTTTATCAAAGAGTTAGAGGAGCAGCTAGGTACATCTAAAAAGGTGGAAACAGAGTAATGAAAGGAAGTTCTTTAAAGGCAACAGACATGTCAAGTATCCAGTTTTAACGGAAACCACTACCCTACGGGAGTCCAGACAGACAACTAGGTTTGAACGCGCCATCTAATGGATTGCTAATTTTCTAAATGAGCATCTTAAATTGGATGCGATTGTGGGAGATATCTTTAGAAAAATATTTGATAAATATCTTCAAAAGGGAGACAATGAAAGCTTTGATCTTGAAACAATATCAGAACTCGAATTGAAAGAATCGTTTGATGACTTTAAGGAAAAACTTGAAATTATCACCTCAAGTAAAAATCTTTCAATAGAACAAGAATTAGGAATTAGCAAACTAATCGAAGAAACAAAAAAAACAAGCTGAAATTTTTTCATAGAATAAATGGAATAGCTCCATGAAATATCTCTGATTGGATTACGTGAGTGGAGTTAAAGAGAGTTGAAATTAAAAAAATAGCTCTCTTTTTTCTTTACCTTGAGATAAAATTTACAAACGTAGCCACCTATTATGAAAAAGAAGCTAGCGATTTTAGTTTCCTTACTATGTGGAAGTGAAGCGGTTTTCAGTGCCGAGACTTTGCCGGGTGCGCCGACTGAAAAAGATCATCAAAAAGAAGTGGCGTCCGTTGCCACACCTGGCCAAGAGGTCAAAGAGGCGACGCAACCACAGCCAAAGGTTTATACCCAAGAACAAATTCGGAAGCATTTGGAGTTGTTCGGCTGCCTCATCGGGAAGCAAGTAGGTGTCGGCGAATTATATTTGTCAGCGGAGGAGTTCGAATACGTGGTAAAGGGTTTCAAGCAGTCCCAGAGCGAGCAGAATGTTTGCAGTAGCGCTGGGCCGGATGTGGTAAAAGAAGCGATGCAGTGCCTACAAGAGAGAATGGAAAGTCAGAGGCAAAGAGTGGCGAAGGAAAATAAGGAAAAGGAAGAGGCTTATTTTAAAGGGCTCGATAAAGACTCGAGCATAAAGAAGACCGAGAGCGGCTTGCGCTATAAGATCACCAAAGCGGGAGAATCAGAGCACCCCACTCGGGAGCATGAAGTGACGGTACATTATGTGGGAAAACTCAGCAATGGAACGGAATTTGATAGTTCAAAAAAGCAGAATGAACCAGCAAAAATTCCCGTGGCACAGGTTATTCCTGGCTTCAGTGAAGGGGTTCAATTGATCGGTAAAGGTGGCAGCGCTACATTCTATATCCCCTCGAACTTGGCGTACGGGGAACAAGGTGTTCCAGGTATTCCTCCCGGTTCATCGTTGATTTTCGAAGTAGAGCTGATTGACTTTAAGGAAGCTCCAAAAGAGCAAATGCCCCAGTTTGACCTGGAGCAGTTGAAGACAGAGCTTGAGAAAATGAAGGCGGAAAACATAAATGCGGAACAAGGGGATGCAGTGGACATGACGCAAGGGGAAGACTTTTTTGAAGATACAATGGGAGAAGAGGAGTAAAGAAACATCATAGAGGTCAACAAGACCTCCATAAGGAAGTTTTTCATGAAGAGAGGAAACTCAGGAGGTTTCCTTTTTTGTTTTTTATACGCGGAGGAAACTTGTTGTGGTCTGCAGTATTCCCTTAGTTCATCTGTGTTGACCGAGTGCTTTCTCGTCGATGCTCTTTTTTAGCTATCCATCTTCCCATCGAGATGTCCACATACAGACGAACAAAGGCTTTTACTTTGCTGGAGCTGTTGATCGTTACAGTCCTATTATCGGCCATCATGGGATTAATTTTGCCTTCTTGGAGTAAGGCCTGGAACTCGTGGACTTATGGCCGAGAACGCTTACAGATCATAGAGGAGAGAGAGCACCTCTTTCAAAAGATCCAGGAAGATTTGAGCGATATGATCCTGGATCTCCGGCGAGAGGATTGTGATTTTCAGATTATAGACAATGGGACAGGTATCGTTTTTCTTCGTCGGAGAAGCGATGGAGTGCACGATTATATCCTCTGGTGGTGGGATGGTTGTCTATCCACAGCAGTGTCTAGCGAATATTCAGTAAAAAATTATAATGTATACCGTTCACAGACTCGGGAATACCCAGAGGCCTCGAAGGATTTCTGCGATCGGCATGTGCTGAATACCATGCCTTACTTCTCATTCCGCAAGATGTTCCTCGAATACCCTGTAGACGGGAAATGTTTTTCCAGAGATCTCTTTACGGAGCACGTCATCCTGTGGAAAATCCAATACGTCGATGAAGGTGATTTCGAAGAGTGTAGTGAGAATATGCTCCTATATGAGGATTTTCCAGAATTTTTTTCCTGGAGGGCATGGACACGGGGAGACCTATCCCTTGATGGGACTCTGAAATGGATAGCCATTAGTATCGCGATGTTACCGCCGATGTTCCAGAAGCAATGGGAATGTTTACCCCAGGAATCCCGTGAAGCTTTTCTGCAACGCTACGGGATTTTTGGTACGAGATTAGTGCCTTTTCCTAGAGGGTGATGCGTATATTTTTTCCGTGAGGAACTTAGGTATTATTATGTTGCGAGAAAAAGTTTGACAGAGGTTATGCTAAGACCTAGCCTGCGGCTGAGTCTTGTGAGGTTTCGATGAGAACAACTTTAGTGAAAAAGGTAGATATGAACGAGAAAAAATGGTTTCTCGTCGATGCTTCTAGGGGTAATTTAGGCCGGATTTCCGTCAAAATTGCCAATGTGTTGCGCGGACGCCATAAGGTGACTTATACTCCTCATATGGACGACGGCGATTTTGTCGTGGTGGTGAATGCTAATAAAGTGCACCTGACCGGCAAAAAAGATGAGGATAAGGATTATATGTTCTATGCGATGTACCAGGGAAATGAAAAGCGTTTCTCCAGTAAGGAAATGCGTACGCGACGACCTTGCTTTCTCATAGAGCATGCGGTCAAAGGCATGTTGCCGAAAAATAAACTTGCGAGCGCCATGCTTAAAAAACTAAAGGTCTATGCGGGAGAAACGCATCCCCATGAGGCCCAAAACCCCATCCCACTGGAAGTTTAATATTATTTGTGTTGGATCCTATGGTAGTCAGTTCGGAATCGGTTGCTGAATTTCTTGGAACAGGTCGCCGGAAAGCGGCCATAGCTAAAATCCGTCTCAGGGCCGGAAATGGAAAATTTCTCATTAATGGCCGTGAAGTGGAAAATTATTTGTGTCTCGAGAGCGCCCAAAAGGAAGCACTTTCGTCCCTGCGCTGCGTGGATTTAAAAGATAAAATAGATGTGACGGCAACGGTGCTCGGTGGTGGTACGAGTGGCCAAGCGGGTGCTATTCGCCTAGGCATCGCTCGAGCCATCCAGAAAATGGATGAGGCTCTGCGTATTCCCTTAAAAAAAGGGGGACACTTGACTCGTGATGGGCGTATGAAAGAGCGCAAGAAGTCCGGTCAGCCGGGAGCTCGCAAACGCTTCCAGTTCTCGAAACGCTAAGGGACTTCTCCTCTTGGAGTCTCTTCGGGTAAGGCCGGAAGAAGTTTTCCCAGAGCGGCAGCGGATCCCTCTCAGGAGACGAAGCAGAGAAATTGAGAGATTGGCCTTGTTCGTGAGAGAATGATATTCTTCTTAGAGGGTATCGTCAAAATTAGGCAGCAAAAAGGGAGATAGAGCGGATGTGGAATATGGAAATAAGTCTCTTACATGCCCTTTTTTCCATCCCTTCTTCTTTTTCTCTCTTTTTCCCTTTGTCAATCCTTTTTGAAGACACCCTTAAAAAAGAGATTGTCCTTTGCGGCACGGGGAAAGCTGGTTTTGGGACAAGGAGTGCACCTATCTTTTAGAACATTAAATTTGGTCAGGAGTGGCTGTGGCTATTTTACTATGTTGAAAAGAATAAAAGGTATATATGAAAATCCCACAGATCTCCGATATTTGGGATGAAAAGCGAGCTCGGGTAAAAGGAGAATAGTTTTTTATTTACTCAGGAGCTCCGATGAGGGAAATAACTACAGGAAGAGAGGATATTATACGATGTACAAAAACCTCTCTGCCTTGTTGTGTACCCTTAGAAACATTATACGTTTAGTAGGTAAACGGACCAGGCGATCTACAGCACATAGCAAAATCTGACGACCGCTGCTTTCTTCCGAACCTGACGGAGTTAGCCGACTTGTTATTGCACAGAACCCAGCCCGAAATATTAATGGGAAGAAGTCAAAGAAAAAGGCAATGCAAAAATTTTCTTCCTGACTTTCTTCCTGAAATGGTTCTTTTTTGAGGGATAAAAAGGAGAACATGGCTCGCAATCGCCTCAGTCCGAAGGATATAACGAATGATTTAAGTCGCTTCCATGGCCCATTGCATCGGCGATGGGCTGAAAAAAAATCCCCTCGAAAGCACATCGCGACGTATCGCGAGGGGAGCCAGAGTCTATGTGACCGCATCACTCTCTACCTACTCATGTGTTTTGGTGTAGGACAATGTTTTGTGATACTTTTTTTTGATCTTTTTTAAATTTTGTGGAAATTATTCGCCTGGACAATGTCGATAGCACCAATGATGAGGCTTTTCGTTTGAGTACCGCAAAGCCATTACCTTTTGTCGTCGTCGCCACGCGGCAATGGGCGGGACGAGGGCAAGGAAATCATACATGGTATAGTGATGATCCGCGTAATTTATACTGGACCATGATTTGGCAACCTCGACAGACACCACAGGCCTTTCAGGATTGTTCCACAAGAGTTGCCATCCTCCTCAGTCAAAAATTAAGGGAACACTATCGCATTCCGGTAGCGGTTAAGTATCCCAATGATCTCATGATTCAAGGTCGCAAACTCGGCGGTATCTTGACGGAGACACGCGTTTTATCTGGCAATTTACTCCTGGCAGTCTGTGGTATTGGGCTCAATGTCAATGGCGATCTCAGCGCCTATCCCGACGATATTCGAACACATTGCTGCCGTCTAGGCGACTGGGTTCCAAAGCCCCTAGTGCCGAGAGAGGTAGAAGTTCTACTGGAAGAGATATTTTTCAAGCACTTCCTCTGAACATTTCTCTTGCCTAGGAGAGTTGTCTAGAGGGTATCATCAAAATCAGACAGCGAAAAAAGAGAGGGAGCGGATATGGAATGCAGAAACATGTCTCCTATGCGTCCTTTTTTCTTCCCTCTCTTTTTCCCTTTGTTGACCTTTTTTTGACAACACCTTCTAGGTCAACGACAAAACTCCCAAGCTTGGGAGCTCTCGGTTTGCTCTTTGTTAACCTTTTTTTGACGATACACTCTAGAGAAACATCTCCTCAGGATTATTTTTTCTTGGTTTCTTGAAAAAGAAGGCCTAGATGAAGGCGTAGGAGTTTTCAGTATGAAGCGCACACATCATTGTAATGCTTTGCGGGAGGCGGAGCTGGGACAAAGGGTCCGACTTATCGGCTGGATTCAGTCGATCCGTGACCATGGTGGGCTGATGTTTATAGACCTTCGGGATAGAGAAGGCGTGACACAGATCGTCTGTGATCCTAATGGCGAAAATTTTAGGGAAACATCGCCCTTGCTGAAGGAGGAGTCGGTTGTGGAAATTGCCGGTAAAGTATGTCTGCGGCCGGAGGATGCGCGCAATGAACGTATGGTCACAGGAGTTATTGAAGTGCTGGCGGAGGAGCTCATCATTCATAATATCGCCGAAACATTACCCTTTCCGATTCATGAGAAGTCGGATAAGGTCAGCGAGGACTTGCGGCTGACCTACCGCTATCTG
The DNA here is from genome assembly GCA_031255915.1 of Puniceicoccales bacterium. Taxonomy (GTDB): domain Bacteria; phylum Verrucomicrobiota; class Verrucomicrobiia; order Opitutales; family JAIRLG01; genus JAIRLG01. The sequence goes on from JAIRRP010000052.1 coordinate 34,338, forward strand.
GATCTGCGTCGCAGTAAAAATTTAGCACGTCTGCGCCTGCGTCACCAAATCACCCGGGCCGTGCGGCAGTTCCTCGATCAGGAGGATTTCATTGAAATTGAGACACCGGTTTTATTTAAAACTACCCCGGAAGGGGCCCGTGAATTTCTTGTCCCTAGTCGCCTGAATCCGGGAAATTTTTACGCGCTTACGCAGTCACCGCAGCAGTATAAACAGATGCTAATGGTGGCCGGTGTGGAACGCTATTACTCCTTGGCTCGTTGTTTCCGTGACGAGGATCTACGTGCAGATCGCCAGCAAGAATTTACGCAAATTGACCTCGAAATGTCCTTCATCGATCGCGAGGATATGTATGAATTGGTAGAGGGAATGCTTTCGAAAGTATGGGAAACCGCCTTGGGTATCCCATTAAAGCTTCCATTTCGCCACATGACCTTCCGTGAAGCCATGGATAACTATGGATCCGACAAGCCCGATACACGGTGGGATTTCCCCATTAGGGATATCAGTGAAGTGTTTAGAAATTCTTCATTTAAGGTTTTTAGGAATTGTCTCGAAGAAGGGGGTGTGATTAAGGCCATCAATATGAAAGGGTTGGCGGACATCACACAAGGTGAATTGCAGCACTGCGAAGAGGTGGCACGCTCTTTGGGGGCGAAGGGCCTAGCCTATAGGAAATACGAGGAGGGCATTGGGAAATCTCCCATAGAAAAATTCTTTTCAGAAGAGGAAAAAAAGGCCCTTGCGGAGCTTTTAGAGGTAGAAGAGGGCGACATCGTCTTCTTTGCGGCTAATCGATGGGAAAAAGCTTGTACGATTCTCGGTCGGATTCGACTGGAAGCCATCGAGTTGCTCCTCAAGCGCCAAAAGATAGTGCGCGATTCCACGCGATTTGATTTCCTCTGGGTGGTGGATTTTCCACTCATGACCTATGATGAAGAACAGGGGCGCTATCTCGCAACACACCATCCCTTTACGGCACCTTTGCCCGAAGACGAGTCGCAGCTATGGGAAAAGCCGGAGTGTGTCCGTGGTCAGCATTACGACATTGTGCTGAATGGTGTAGAACTGGGTGGCGGCAGTATTCGTGTTCATCGACCGGAGCTTCAGCGCCGTATTTTTCAGGAGGTGCTTCAAATTCCCGAAGAGGTCGTAGAAAATCGCTTCGGTTACATGATTCGTGCCTTTCGCTATGGAGCGCCACCCCATGGCGGGATCGCTCTCGGCCTAGACCGCATGGTCGCAATGTTGGCCGGTACGGAAAGCATACGGGACGTGATCGCTTTTCCTAAGACACAGAGCGGTCAGGAATTGATGACGGCATCGCCGACACCTGTTTCGGAAAAGCAACTTCAGGATTTATGGATTGCCTCTGTTGCGGAGGCAAAGAAATAGGAAACGATGCGGATAAAACGAAATCCCATCTTCGGGATGGACATTTTTTAATATGTGGACAGTTTTGGAGTTTTATGAAAATGAATAGCAATAGCCTACCTCTCATCGGAGCATTTTTATTAGGTTTTGGCGCGATTTTTACGTCCCTTATAGCGATGGCCGAAGGACCGTCGGCAGGAACGTCTTTGCAAAATACCTCTCAATGTTGTGCTATTTTGACATTTAATGCCAATCGCGTCATGCAGGGATATGCCATAGCCAAGAGCCGCGATGAGGAATTGAAGACCTTGGCAGATAGTCTACAGAAGGATGGACAGAAAAAAATGGAAGAACTGGTGAATGCACAGGAGGAAATCCGGAAGCTGGCTGAAAAGATGGACAATTCTGCACTGACGGATGAAGCGCGTGATAAGATGAAGACCGAAGCGGAAAAGCAGATAGAAGCATTGCACGAAAAGGAGATGAACTTTCGTCAATGGCAAGAGAAATCGGAATCTCAATTGAGCGAAGTGCGAGCGGAAATGCTCTCAAAGACCATTGGAGAATTGAAAGTTATAGCTTCTGAATTGGCGGAAGAGGAAGGGGCTCTGCTCGTCCTTAATGGGACAAATCCCGACATTCTCTATACCGCACCGGCTACGGATCGTTCCGAAAAAATAATCGCTCGTTTGAATCAGCGCTACCCGGCCCCCGTTAAGGCATTACCAAAAACAAAGTGATAATGATTTGTCTTGGTCGCCATAACCCCCTGATATTTAGAGGGAGATCGCTGTGAATATAGCCAATTGGGTGACGCTATCGAGAATACCTTCTCTCTTTCTCATTGTCATTTTGCTATACATCCAAATTCGTTGGTCAGCGACATTGGGCTTCATTGCGTTCGTCTTAGCGGCCCTTACGGATTGGTATGATGGGTATTTAGCGCGGCGTTATGGCCTGATTTCCGCTTTTGGGAAATTGATGGATGCGTTGACGGATAAGATATTGATGATCGGCCTATTGATCACCATCTTGGCCCTGAAGATCGTCCCACTATGGACGCTTTTTTTTATTTTACTCATTGTAGCGAGGGAGTTCATCATCACAGGACTGAGATTGGTTGCTTCCGTGAAGTCCATTGTATTGGCCGCGGAGAATTGGGGGAAGATGAAGACCATCGCTCAGATTTTCAGCACGGGGTTTTTCATTCTCTGGTATGCTCTGGTGCGCGATGGTCATTCGGTCATTCCTCATCTCATTTGCGAAATCGTCTATGATGTCGGGATGTTGTTCTTTATAGGCTCGACGTATCTGACTATTGACTCGGGTGTTCGCTATCTCGTGAAGTATCGCCATCTCCTACTGCAGATGGATTGAGCGACGGAATATTTCGTGAAGTATCAAATTATGAAAATAAAAAAGATTCTAAATCCAGCGTGGATAAAGCATGTTCCCAAGCCGTGGATATTATCATTGGCTACGCTGGGCCCCGTAGGCAATAAACTTTTTGCGCCGGGGACATGGGCCTCCTTTGCCGGTCTATGGTTCTATACGTTCTGTTTTTACGGTCTATCGCCACTGAGTTTTCTCTGTCTGGCCATTCTTAGTTCTTATCTTGCGGGAGTTATCTGCCATGCAGCCGAACATAACCTACAGGAGAAAGATCCCGATTGCATTGTCCTGGATGAATTCACCGCCATGCCAATCTGCTTCTTTGGGTTTCATGTACGGCCAGAGACACATGCATTGTGGGTTTTTCTTCTCACAGGGTTCCTGTTATTCCGCTACTTCGACATCTGGAAACCATTGGGTATCTACAAGCTACAGGACCTGCGAGGTGGCCTCGGTATTATGCTAGATGACCTAGCTGCTGCTCTGGCGACCAATGTGGTGTTGCATGGTATTTTCCACTTTCTTTGCTAGGAGTAATTTTACGATTTCAAGCGATTGGTTATATGCTTACCGCCTTTGAACCTTCGGTTCTGACTCGCTACGCGAGCCGCGGAAAGGAAAAATGAAAGCTCCCGCTTTGCATTTTTCCTTGGCCGCAAAGGCGGTAAAGCGAATGCCCGGGACCAGGGCAATTTCAACCGGCTACACCTAAAGGGAATCACCACACAGGACAAATAGTGAGACAATCCCCCCCACTACTCTGCCAGGAGTCTTTTGAATTTCCGACCCATGTGGTCAGTACCTCACCTCACAGATGGAGAATATCCGGCCGGAACGAGATTTTGAGATGGTAATACTTCCCTGGCAGCAGAAAAATAGGATTAGTTCGAGACAGAATCTGCAAGAAATGGATATGCCCATAAGGAGTTCTGTAGGCCGGATCATCGGCAACCGTGATGAGTTCCTTCCACGCCATACCAAAATCATCCTTCTCGACAACCGCTCGCAGGCTCTCCTCTCCCAGCATAAGACTATGAGCACTGAGAACCGAATGAGGAGCCGAGAGCGCAATGACATAGCGCACCTGATCGACCTTGAGTCGATTCCGAACCACATAGACAAATTCTGAAGTGATGCCCTCCTCTGAGAATGCCCATGAGACGCGACAACGAGCCAGATCGGGCACAATGACTTCCCGATGGCTGATCAATTCCGGCTGATCATAATGAAAGGAAAAGGAACGCTTCAATCCCATGCCCGTAGCGCAATTTTTTCCGTAAAACGAAGGGACAAAGAGCTGCCCATTAATGGTCAGTTCGGGCTGCAGGATGGGCAAATAGGTATCCGCCGGGGCATCGAAAATTCCGGGACAATGGGGAAACGCCAGGCTGTCGCAGGAACCTTTTCCGCCACCTGATATGAGGGGCAGTGCATAATGCGTGCCCTTTTGGGAATTGCGATAGACAAAAATTCCCTGCTCTTTTTTGATGCTGCGGTCAAATTGAACCAACCGGCCACCTGTCTTTTCTTCAAGACCGGTATCATCCAATGGCAGTGATATTTTCTTGGCCAACATCGCCCACTGACAGAGGTAGCGTACGGCATCGAAATTAGCCCTACGGGTGGAGAAAATGACCGGCATTGTCCGTTCTCGATCTCGAATCACAATGGTGCCGTGGCCCTGGTCGACGTAATGCAAAAAGAAATAATGAAAAAGCCTGCGAATGAGGCTTATGTATAGCGTCTGTTTATCGCTGCCGACCCATCCCTCCGAAAGGGCCAGTATTGCCGCATTAAGCGTGTAGAGCTGCGCATAAAACCCCGTGTGCTTCCCATAAGCCCAGGCAAGACCATCCGTGCGAACAAGTTCTGGCAGAAGACAAAGATAACATCCCCCATAAGTTCGGATACTCGGAAGAAGGCGTTTGGTGACATCGCTGTTGATATGCATTCGCATTACCTGCTGGACGAAGTTCAATATCCATAGGCCGATGATGTCGTAACAACCTCCGATGCCCTCTTCCGGAGCGCTGTCCATAAAACCATTGGTCATCTTCTTCGAGACATGGCCTAAAAAAGCTTCGACGAGTGGTAAGGTTTCGTCTTTTTTCGAAAAACCCATGTTGAAGCCGACGAAGGACCTCACAACATCCGATAGGATACCGTGACCACCCTGCCGAGGATGAAGCATTCGCTCTGTCACCAATGCCTGTGTTTCCTGATCCAGGCTTTGCCAAAGAGGATTACGAGCACATGTGGTTCCGAAACAGAGCAACGTCAAGGAAGCACAACTCGATGCGATGTCATCCGTAAGCGGGATATAGAGTTGTGAACGAACACATCGGGCTGCCAGTTCGGGTAACTGAAAGTCACTGAGCTGAAGCTCTTGTAGGCAACGATAATACTCTCCGATGGAAAAAGCGGCATAGGCGGAATCCTCTAACGCAAGAGATTCTCCTTCCGCCGGAAGGACATCACCATTTTCAGCGATAAAGGGCAAGCTTTGTCCCAAGACAGCTCGCGCTAAATCGATGCATTGCTGTGAAAAATTTTGCATGCTCTACGCCTCTTATTGCGAGGCAATGTAAAGAAACTTGGCAACAAGAAAACGTACTTCTCTGGGACGGCAAGTGTTCTTTATTATTTTTTTAATACAAAAGAACGTAAATTTCGGAGGACGTCGTCAAAAAAGTTTAACAAAGGGAAAAAGAGAGGAAAGATGGAATGGAAAAGAAGACATATAGGAGACATAACCTATTAGGTGAGTGGAACAAGATGAGAAGGTTGCTATCTGGTTTTAACGACACACTCTAATGCCCACGTCGATGCCGGTACTTCCACTTGGCAGTGGGCGGGACAATGGCGCGCTTTTCCGGCATGGATGGCTCCAGGAGCGAATTTTCCGATGCTTCTGCCGGCATTTCTCTATTGGTATCCTTCAACGGCATACCATCGGCCGAGAGGATATTGGCCGTGACGAAGATCAGGAGATTTTTCTTTTGCGTTGTCTCGCCGTGGGAACGAAACAGTTTCCCCAACAGAGGAAGATCACCGAGAATGGGAACCTTATCATGAACTTCTTTGGCCTCCTTGTGCATGAGGCCGCCCATCACAACCGTAGAACCATCCTGAATGGTGAGTTCTGTCTTGATCTCTCGGATGGAAAAAATGGGCTGATAAAATCCCGAGGGTGTGTAGACAGTCTGGCTCGAATTCATGGCGACGCTCGTACCTCCATATTCGACGAATCCCTCGAACTCCGTGACGACGGGGTTGAGCCGCAAGTCGATATGTCCATTATCTTCTACGGTGGGGATAGCGGACATCTCGATGCCTACTTTGCGCGTCTGAAAATTCTCAGGCCGGCCAGCGGTAATCGTAACACCGGCGCCAGAGTTGTTAATACTAGAGCTCCCCACGTCGGATTTCGTCTCACTATAACGGGCCGGGTAACGCAGTTCCTGTGCGACGGTGATGGAGGCCATTTTTCCCGAAAGGACCGTGATTTTTGGAGCACATATCATTTCGGCCCCCGTGTTTTGTTCAAGCGCCTTCATCATGAGATTCAACTTACCACCACTGATGACGCCTACGAAATCTCCGAGAGGAACGGCGTTGTTGCCGTAATTGGCAGCATGAGGAAAAATGGGAGGACTGTTATCGATGGAAACGCCATCCGCATTACCGGCAGAGGGCACGATGCGTCCCTTACCCATCGAAGTCCTCTGGGTGGCAAAGGCTTCGGTTAATGTGCGGATGTTCGTCGTGAAATTTCCGTCCCTGTCGCTACCGGAACCGAAGCGCCAAGTGTTCCCTCCTGCTGTGAGACCCTTTTTAAATCCCCACTGAAGGGCAAATTCATCCAGGGCACCTTCTTGGATTTCAACGAAGCGTGTCTCGATTTCCACCTGCTTGGTTTCGCGATAACGGCACAAAATAGTGCCCAATCGACGGAGGTTAAAGGGCGTGTGGGTTACGATTAATTGCGTTCCATCGAAAACCATATCGCTGCCGGCAGTCCCGTGAAAATCGATACCTGCCCGCTGGAAGAAGTTTTTGAGGTATGCCTCTTCAAGGACTATGGTAGGGGGATGGGTATCCGAGGAAGAGGACATCGGAGGATCATCCGAGACTTTTCCCATGATTCTAACGACCGTTCCGCGCGAGATGGGAAAAAATCTCGTCTCGAGGGCACTGGGTTCTTTGGGATTAAAAAACACGACGGCACCATCGATGATATCGAATTGGTAGTGAACCGCTTTAGCGACGAAGCGCAGTATGCGCTCCAGTGACATGCCACAGAGTCGCAACGTGAGCGTCGTAGAGGGGACATTTCCCAAAACGACCATATTGAATCCCCTCTTCTCCGGCGAGAGAGAGGGGTCATCGTGCCGTATCGCCATTTCCTTAAGCACTTCTATGGCATGCCCAAAGCTGGCTCCCTGGAACTCGATTTCCGGCAGTACGATGCTTTGGAGCCTTTTTATAATGGCGGTTTCCTCGTCCATGTCCTGACAGGAAGTTTTTTCTGAAGTATTTTGAATCATGGGCCATTTACCTGAAGGAAGATATGAGGTCTTCGGCTGCGATTTTCTGTATTTCGCACCGTCATCCTGCCTTCGTTTGGCAAGACAGAGTCGTTCTCCCGCCCTTGCATCGGCCGAGTTTTCGTCCAGATAAAGTACATGGCGGAAGCAGAGTAGGGCCCTATCAATCTGGCCAAAGGTGTAGAATTTATATCCGAGCGCCAGCCATTCCTGGGAGGAATTTTCCCAGGAAGAGGATGCTGCTTGGTCGGGAATATTGTTTTCGGAAGAGGGAAGTATATGACTTGGTCGGGTATTTACGGGAAAAGAGGTTGCTGGATTGGGATTTTTATGGTGGATTAGGGGGGAATCCGAGTAGGTACCCGAGAGGCTTATTTTCTGGATAAACCTGCCGAGGGTTTCCCCATGGCTGAGGGTGTGGAAATGGCAGCAACAGACTATCCCAAAAAGGAGCCACTCTCTGCACTTTTTTTTCACCATATCCTCCCTAAAATCTTTAGGCTTTAGGCTAGAATTTTCAAGGAAATAAGAAGGTATAACAGGGGATGCGGCGCGACGGTTTTTTGACAAAGGCTTCGTCACTATTTTGTTGGCCCGGAGAAGGAAATGGATGATCCTGACCTTGGGGTGCTCTGCTGGCCTGGCCGCCTTTGCGGCGAGGAAAAAATGTAAAGCGGGAGCTTTCATTTTTTCTTGCCGCGGCCCGCATAGCGGGCCAGAGCCCGAAGGGCTCAAAGGCGGCCAGCCCGACCGATCGACCGGAGACGCTGCCCAGATAATCGCACAAATGCCCATGCGCCTAACGCGAATAACCCCAGCCCATCGGAGACGCTTGCCTAGACGCAGGCTCCATTCGCCCGAAGAAAATAATACCACTCCATAAAGTTCATTTACGCCGGTATTTTCTTCCCCATATTCCCAGAGGTTTACATCATGGAACGCTACCTCCTCATCGATGGACTCAATCTCGCCTATCGTTGCTTTTTCGCCGTCCCAAGACTCACCAACCGAGAAGGTCTAGCCATCAATGCCCTTCAGGGCTGGGTGAGGGCATTGTGGAATTTGGAAGATTACCTCCAACCGCAAGGGGTTGTCGTCTTCTTCGACCAGGGAATATCTGTCCAACGGCGAGTACTTCTGGAAACCTATAAGGCCAACCGGCCCCCGATGCCGGAAGCCCTCTGTCAACAACTATCGCCGGCAAAAGAACTGGCACGATACATGGGCTATGCCCTCTATTCACAAGAGGGGATTGAGGCCGATGATCTCATGGCCTCAACGGCGCAATACTATTCCTCTTCCCGAAATATCTTCATCGCCAGTGCCGATAAGGACCTCGCCCAGTGCGTTGGGAAAAACGTATCTCTCCTGCGCCCATCGCAGCTTCCTCAGGCATCGTGGAAAATCTTCGACACCCAACAGGTAAAACAACACTGGGGCATCGAACCTGCCCAAATGGTCGATTATCTCGCCCTCGTCGGAGATATTTCCGATAACGTACCAGGAATCCCCGGCATAGGCCCCAAAACTGCCCAGAAGTGGCTCCAATCCTTCACCACCATCGAAGGAATTTATTCCCACCTAGGGCAGATATCTCCCATTCGCTTTGCGAAGTCACTCCCTCTGTATCGAGGGCAACTGGAAATGAATCGCAAGCTCATCCAACTCGACCGGACGTTATCTGTCCCATCCCTGAGTTTCCCCATGCCTCAGGGTGAACAACTGGCGACTTTACTGCAAGAACTCGGACTCACCGCTCTCGCCACAAAAGCTCGCAGTCGATATGAAAAAAATACCGGACAGTTATCTTTTAACCTTTAGTATTTCAGGATTCATCGATGGAAATGCGAGCACCTAGGAGAAGAGTCGTCAAAATGTATCGGGCATATCTTCCCCATTTATTAGCATGGACACTACGGTGTTGGGTTGCCCTTTATCCGCAGGCCACGGATGCCGCCGAGGGTATTTACGGCTTTTCCCTTCACGACTTACTCTCTTCCCAAACCACCGACCATTCTCCTTATGCCGCGAACCCTCGTCGGGCGTGGACAATGCCCTTCAATGCCCTCATGGTGGCCGCCTGCGCGTACTCCTCCTCTTCTCCATACACCACCTCAGGGTATGGCCCACAGGCATCCGTTTTCCCCTTTTTATCAGAAAGGGAAATCTTTGCCCACCACTCACGAACCATTTTACAGCTGCTCACCAAGCTCTTCTACTTCGAAGAGCATCCCATCCTCAATAAAGAGCAGAAGGAAAAAGCGCGCATCCTGGCATCAAGGGAATGTGTGCCCAACCATCGCGATGTGCTGCATGACCTGAAGGCAACATTGGCCACTTGGCTGACACTCTATCGCGGACGAAGATTGAGGTGGCAGCACAACACGACACCGCTTTCCAAAGCCTTTCAGTGGGCCCTTTGGCGTACCTGTCCTTCGGCTGACCCACGGGCCTTTATTCCCCTGGAAGAATGGTATATTCGCATCCACAGCCTGCGGCAAGCACTGTCTCGCCATCTTTCATCACCATTACACCCCATAGGCAATACTTCCTCTTCCATCTCACCGCCTATACCTCCCCTAACCGCCAAGGGAAAGTATCATCAAATTCTGCAAGGGCTCGACGACCTTGGAAATGAATGGATTCTCAAGCCATTTCACTTCCAGGAGCATGTCGGAGGTTGCCTCTGCAGCGGTGTATTGCCGCATCTCTCTCATCTTATCGGCCGCAACGTCATGAGCTATCGCCTGGGAGAATGGATCTGTCCCGGAATGGTCGTCGAAACATACCCATGCCTCATCCCAAATTTTACAGCCGAGACCTCTCATCTCAAGACTTTTTCCCTGGGCATATGCATGAGGAAGGCGCGAGGAATTCCCTTCACTTATTATTGGAAACCAAGAACAGAGCAGGACCATAAGTGCGCAAAACTGGATCAAGAGAGGGACATCGTTCTCTACATATTAAGCCAACTTGTGGCGGGAAAGCGTCCCGACGAGCCGCTGGAATCGCTTCGGAAAAGCGACGAACTCAACACCCTCTTCGCCTCGGATGGTGCCGAATTACAAGGCGCTCTGGCACAGTGGCAATCCCTCTCTTCCGTGATAAAAACTCTTTTTTTCGATGCCTGGAAACGTTACGAAGCGGAAGTAAATCAACTTCACCAGCGGCTCTCTCCGGGTACTCTGGTCCGCAACATCACGCGGATGCAATGGCTCGATGCGCTCCTGCTACAGGGCGATCGGCATCATCATAATTTTTATGTCGCCATCGACGAAAATCCCTATGCGATCCAGTTGATCGACAATGACCAGTGCCTGGGTCCACTCCACCCAAAATCGCATTATACTGCATTTCCCGCAAAGATTTTTGAAGAGCAGATGGGCGTATCACTCGATGACTACTTCCGCAATCGAGGGCCGACCATTGCTGAATTATGGGCCCACCATGGAGGAAAATCCGTCGCTCCTCTTCCGCAAATCATCGACGAAACCACGGCTAAAAATTTTGAGCATTGTTCTTCAGAAATAGCAGCATCGCTGGCCGATGGTTGGCTGCTACCGGAAGAAATTTCCGCCCTACAGCACCGTCTACAGGCCATCCAAGCATTTATAGCACTATTGAGAACTCGCCATCGCGTCATTCCTGAAGACCCCTCTCTTTGGGAAAATTCGTCCATCACCGCCCTCTTGCAATTCCATGATCCGGAGATATACGATCCCTTGTGGCCCGAGACTATGTACATTCGAAATTCCTCCGAGAAAACCCAGAGCAATCCCATTCGCGTCCTGACGCTCTACCAGAAACTCTGCCGAGAAAAAGACCGGGAGCAGAATACGTACCACCAACTGAGAGCCTGTGTCGATGTTCTGCCAAAGTCCGTAATGCCCGAAAAAGCCTCTCCAAAGGAATCCTCTTCGGCTTCATCCTCTGTTTCGGCCGGGCGCCGCCTTTGAGCCCAAAGGGCTCTTGCCCGCTATGCGGGCCGTGGTAGGGAAAAATGCAAAGCGGGAGCTTTCATCTTTCCCTACCACAAAGGCGGCGCGCCGGATCCTCCCGAGCGCGAGAGCGAGAAAATGCGCGAAAAAAACACAGGAGGTATGAAAAAGCTAATCTTGACGGAGACATTCGAGATGGTTACCTCTTCAGATCCATAAGGACTTGTATGTTGAAAACGAGAAAATCAATAGCGAAGCGATTCAAGATTACCGGTAGCGGCAAGGTCCTGCACCGCACGCCGGGACATCGCCACTTTTTGCGCACTAAGACCACCCAACAACGCCGCATGGCACATCAGGATCATCCCATAGCATCGAATGGGCTCAGAAAACAAATCTTGCGAGCCATCGCGGTAGGCCTTTAGAATCATCACTCTTTCAAAACCTACAGAGTGAATTTTCTGGCGACCTATAGGTTTTTCATAATACCATCACCATTTAACAAAGGAAAAACATGCCAAGAGCTACAAATGCTGTTGCAACCCATCGGCGTCATCGCCGAACTTTGAAAGCGACTCGCGGTTATTTTGGAAATAAATCGCGACTCTTTCGCTATGCCCGAGAAGCTTTAAGGCGTTCCGGACAGTTTGCCTACCGCGACCGGCGCAAAAAAAAGACGGAAATGCGTCAGCTATGGATCATCCGCCTCAATGCCGCGTGTCGGCCTTCGGGTCTACCGTATTGCCGCTTCATCGCCGGCCTCAAGGCGGCGAACATCTCATTGGATCGCAAATCCCTAAGTGAAATGGCCATCCATGATCCGGAAGCCTTTCGTTCCATCGTCGTGCGCGCTCAAGAAGCGCTCTCACAGCAATAGTCCCCTCGCCATGAGTGATGAACAGGAGCGCTGGAAGGCACTTATTCGCCATATGTTCGCCCAGGCGGAGCGAAATCGAGCTAATCATACGGAAGGTACGGCCGATGACCATGGACCTGAAGTAGGTCTTTTGGCTTCTGAATATGGGGGAAAAGCATTCCCAAAAGAAGCCCTGGAACAGTTGCTGAAACAAATGCTCCAGCGGCTCGGAAACAGCGAAGGTCTTCAGGGTTCCCTCTCCTCTGTGCTTTCCTCCCTCGCGCCCAATTCGCAATTGCATCAACTCATCGACAGTTACCTACGGGAGCATTCCATGGAAGCCCTGATTATTCAGGCAAAGGCAGAACTCGCATCCCTGCAACGGCGGCAGGATTGGGAAGCCAGTAAGGCGCGTTTCCTGGGCCCCAATGGTTCTCTTCGGACATTCATGAAGGGGCTCCAGCAGCTGCCTCCCGACCAACGTCCCGCATTCGGACAGAAGATCAATGCGATTAAAATCGCCCTTGAATCCCTCTTTTCAGACAAGCTCAAGGCCATCGAAGGCGACCTATTACGGCAGCAATTGCCACTTCCTGTCGACATCACATTAAGGCCACGTACCTCCGCCAATGGCTGTTTACACCCCCTCACACAGTTGCGCCATCGCATCGACGACATCTTTCACCGCATGGGCTATACCATTGCCGATGGCAGCGAAATAGAGACCGAATGGTTTTGTTTCGACGCACTGAATACTCCGCCCAACCATCCCGCCCGCAACGAACAGGATACGTTCTATCTCCCGCCAGATATTCCGGTTGGCAACGTGAGTCGTCGCGAAAAAGAACGCTACCTCCTGCGCTCGCATACCTCTACGGTCCAAATTCGCACAATGCTGTCGGAACATCCACCTCTGAGCATTGTCTCGCGTGGACGTGTCTTCCGACGCGACACCCCTGATGCGACACACAGCGCCAATTTTCATCAATACGAAGGCCTCCGCGTCGATCGACAGATTTCCTTCGCCGATCTCAAAAATACCCTCTTTTTTTTCCTGAAAGAGCTCTTTGGCGATACCATTCGCATACGTCTCCGACCCAGCTTCTTCCCCTTCACAGAACCCAGTTTTGAGGTGGATATTCAATCGCCCTCCATGGGAAAACTCAGCCATCAATGGATAGAGGTTCTCGGTTGTGGCATGGTCGATCCGGAGGTTTTCCGTGCCGTGGACTACGATCCCCAAGCGTGGAATGGCTTCGCCTTTGGTATCGGCCTAGAGCGCATCGCCATATTCCTCTATGGCCTAGAGGATGTGCGGCATTTCTACCGCAATGATCAGCGCTTTTTGAAACAATTCGCATAGGGTATTTTTTTAATTGTGTGGCCTCGCGGTACGTAAAACGAAGTATTTTCGCCATCGCTATCGCTATTGACGCAACGGGAATATTTCACTCCTTTTCTTTTCTCATGCGTCTGTGCCGCTTCTTTATCCTATACCTGTCCTGTCCATTCTGCCTTTTCGGGAGTAGAAACCGCCCTTATCGTCATCACGAGTGCGCATTTGATCATCGATACATTTCCATCAGTCCTACGATCAGTGATGGACTCGTGGGTATTTTGCGTTGCGATACCTCATGGACTTCCCGTTCGCATCGAGTTCTCCATTATTGGCTCTCGGATAGCCATGGGAATTTCATCATGGGGCTGGATTTCAGTTCCTTCCATATGCCGCGAGGAGGACTGGGTTTATGGCTGGACCAGCGCGTCCATATTCGTGGGAAGAAGATCGATGGGAAATCCCATCCGGCATTCCTGCGCGTGGATTTTATCCAAAGAGAGGAGAATCCTGACCATTCTCGTGAGGCACCAACCTTTTCCGCCGAACAGGGGGTATGCAAGCATCCTTCCAAAACGTCGCCATTCAGGCATTAGCGCATGTTCTTCCTTCGGAAATATGGACATCCGAAGCCATCGAGGAAGAATTGCGTGAGACCTACCAACGGCTTCATCTCTCTCAGGGCAGGCTGGAGCTCATGACGGGTATCCGTGAGCGTCGGTTGTGGGGCCCCGGGACGCTCGCTTCGCGAGCAGCGGCTTTAGCCGCACAAGCCCTCTTCGAGGGCTGTCCCGGGGCCCCCGCAGAAACGGTCGACCTGTTGATCCATAGCTCCGTCTGCCGGGATCGTCTGGAACCCGCTACCGCTTCCTACGTCCATCATCTCCTGTCCCTGCCGACCCATACCCAGGTCTTCGACGTCTCCAATGCCTGTCTCGGATTCCTGAATGCCATGTGGATAGCGGCCAGTCAAATCGAATCCGGCATGATCCGATCGGCCCTCATCGTCGCGGGAGAAAATAGCCGACCTCTTCTGGAATCCACTCTTCAGGCCCTGCGGGATACCTCCCTTGACCGCCAACGCCTCAAGCCCTATTTCGCCAATTTCACCATTGGTTCCGGCTCCGTCGCCATGCTCCTTACCCATCGTCCTATCGCACCTCATGCCCCGCGCTTTATCGGGGGCTCGATCATGGCCCATACCCACGCTTGCCACCTCTGCGAAGGAGGCATAAGCGATGGCATGTGGCATATGCAGACGGACTCTGAGGCACTGCTCCGAGCGGGTATTGCCCTCGCGCACGACAATTGGCGGCAATTTCTTCGACAGACGCGTTGGGATACCTCCCAGATACAGCATTTCATCTGCCATCAGGTCGGGAGACGTCATCAGTCGCAATTTTACGATGCCCTCGGATTGGAGGTGCAGAAAGATTTTTCCACATTTCCCTTCCTGGGCAATACGGGCTCCGTCGCCTTACCCATTACCCTTTCCATCGCGCAAGAGCAACGGCGCTTCCAACCGGGTGATCGCGTAGCGCTTCTGGGTATCGGCAGTGGACTTCACTCCATGATACTAGGTGTGGAATTTCCAGAGGAATAAGTTCTTGAGGGATTCAACGCGTCCCATTGTTTTTGAACCAAGGCTGTGGAAATCCATGCCTATCGCCCGAGTGAAAATTCGTGCCCTTCGGTACCGAAAGATACCTGGAGGGCTTTCTGTTTTCCGGGAATACCGATGAGACGATCCCAAGGATGCCTTTCCTTCTGTCCCCTCGCGCCCCGGGATGTTCGCTTTGCGAACGAGCGGCTACGCCGCTCAAGCCCTCTTCGAGGGCTATCCCGGGGCGCGACCGAAACCACAAAGCGATACGGTTCCGACGTCCCGCGAACAGAAAGCATCTTACACCCATAAAGGCACCCATGCCCGCAACCATCAACAAAGAACCGACCCATTTTCGAAGAACGACCTTTTCTGGTCGGGATGACTGGATTCGAACCAGCGACTTCTACGTCCCGAACGTAGCGCTCTACCAAGCTGAGCTACATCCCGAAATCGCACCACGCGAAGCATATGGTGCCCAGGGCGGGACTCGAACCCGCACGTCCTTACAGACAAAGGATTTTAAGTCCTCAGCGTCTACCATTCCGCCACCAGGGCGATAACCACGCGGGCCCATGCTGTTCTTTTCTCTCTGCTGGCAAGATTTTTTCAAACATTATCCCTGCGTTTAACTAGAAAACATCCTCGGAAATTTTCCGAGGATATTTTTTGACATTCCACAGCAGCACTCTGCTTGGAAATATTATACCCCCCTTACTGAGTAACTCTGTCTGGACTTACAACCTCACTCCAGGTTTCCCGGAATGCTTCTCCGAGCAGAGGAGTTATTCCTCGATCTTGATTTTGGGCCTGACCCTGATTACATAGGGCATCATTCCACACCCACCAATCGATATCTAACATCTCCAACTGGGTATCTATCTCTATCTGCTGCTCTTCCGTTAAATTCCGATTTTGTCTTTTTTCTAATAAATGGTTCATCGCCGCCACCTTCAGCTCCCGCAACTTCGCATAAGCCTCCCCCTCCTTATAAGTCCCCCACTCAGCAAGATCCTCTCCCTCAGCAGAAAACCATTGCCAATTAAAAAGATCACTCTTTTCTGCCATATCAACATATTGACAGGTAAAATGGTCTTTGCAATTCCAACCGACGATTTCCTCTGTATAAGTATTATCTACACTATTATGTACAATATCATATACAGGGTTAGACTCATCATACGGAATTATATAAGGAATTTCACCCTGCACACGCCAGAACCTGAAATTTGGATTACCAAACTTATGATAATTCGGTTCATAAGTATAATAAATTTTATCGAAATACGCATGGTTTAGGATTGTCAAAAATGCTCTGTAATGATCATTTTTCTGAATATCAGGATAAACTTTAGCTAAATACCTCAGCTCTAGGAGACGAGTACCGGCTAAATTTAGACAAGACGAGGGCAGAGGTTGTTGCGGTGAATTTTCCTCTCCGGAGAATTCCATACCGAAGGTTTCATCACCCTCCAATTTTCTTTGAAGCACGACAAAATGCATCTCCACTCCCTGCGGATGTATCAAAAAGAAGCAAACGCTTTGCGGAGACCCATCCTTCAAGCGATCCAGCAAATCCGGCGTTAAGGCATACCACTCACAGGCATCTTTTGCCTCTTGAAGATTATTCAGACTATTTTCAGGAACCACATTCCTCAATAGAGGGACACCTATTCCGGATATAGCCGGAAAGTTTCGGCATAAAAGACCAGCCTTCTGGTCATAATATCGGTTCCAGCCATCGGGTGTAGCCAAAATGACCGCCACGGGGATCTGCTGCCCAATAGGAGCCGATAGAGGCAACGAAAGCCCTTGTATGCTATTGTCGTCGTATTTCAATATGAAAAACTGGAGCGTTATCCGCGATAATGGCAGCCCAAGACGATTCGCTAAAACTGAACAGTCCCATCCTCCAAGAGACGAGGGATCTGGCAAAATGTCTAACACATTTTTACCCGTAAAAAACCTGTTCCGCATGCCAGGAAGTTCATTCCAAAAGACCCTCTCCCTGGCTAGTTCTTCACGAAATCTCTCTAAACTGATGCCAGCCACATGAAGAGACATCGTTGTGTTGTTAAAATCTTTAAAAGATGGATTTTTTCCAAAAGTCTCTTGCATTTTTATTTCCGCCTTTCCCAGTGAATTCCAACCATTTCCTAGTTTTCCATACAACGAGAGCATCGTGCAATTTTTCACCAAAGGATGTTCCGGAACTGGCGCCGGCTGTGTCACTACTGGTCGTGGCTGATTTACCGGTTGTGATGGCGGCAAATTTGGGAGGCTCACAGGTGGCTGTGATGTCGGTTGTTGCGCCACTGGTGAAGATATAGGAATTATCCTACCGTCGAGCGCTTGCCGGTAATTTGCAGGCACTACACTACTTATTTGATTCGAAAGATTTCCCTGTTTTCCACGCATAAAAATGTACTTTATCTGACCTAAAACGACATAGACCTGCATAAAAAATTGTTCATTCTCACGATGTGAGACAATAAATGGCTTCTCTGTGGAAATATTATTGATTAAAATATTAAAATCTTGCTCTCCATTCCCCGTGATTTTGTGTTGGCCCTGCGTTACTGAGGAGTCATAAAACACCCAAGTTTCGCTGCTGTTAGAACTTTCTGTAACGCTCAATTTAAAGTTCAATGTACGGGTTGGTTGGGTTCGGGTATCTCCTGATCCTAAATAGAGCATCCTATAGACCACCGACACATTTTGAAGAGGGTAATTGCTCTTCACCGTCTGACGCGCTCTAGCTATCTGTGGCAAGATTTCCTTTTTATTTATTTTTTCCAATATGCCCTGCATAATATTTCCAGCTTGATACTGAGAACTTTCATTGAATATCGCACCATAGTCTGGAAATTGCATCCATAATTTATTATTGTCGTAGTCACCAATTCCGTCATCGCGGGTATTTTCATCGTAAGGCACCCACTGATTACCTTGCTTTATGGACACCGTCACCTTGCCCGCCGACATCGAGGAAACTCCCATCACACAACAGACGCCCGCAAGCGCCCACAAACGAATATATTTTTGTAATAACATATTTTTTACCCTTTCAGCTTATGTGTCGTAGCATGAAAAAGGAATAATGTCAACTTTTGTCGGAACATTAGAATCAAATCTAATGCGTCATAGTAGTATTACTTATATTATCATCCTTTTTTCTCCTCTTTTCAAAAAAAACACGGACGAGCTCGTAACATTCCTCCGACATGATTCCAAAACGGACACGCGGATGGTGATTCCATGTGAGCAGTTGATGCAACGCTAACTTTCCCCCTAAGCAGCCCATTTTTTCATCCGAAAAGCCAAACACAATCTCCCCAACGCGTGACAAAATAGCCGCGCCAGCACACATTGGACAGGGTTCCTTCGTGACGTACAGAATACTTTCGTTCAAGCGCCAGTCGCCTAAAAAACGCGAGGCCTGTGCCATTGCCAATATCTCCGCATGCGCCGTAGCTTCTTTCCGGGTCTCGGCGAGATTGTGCGCCGAGGCAATCACCTCCTGTTCGCGTACAATCACAGCCCCTATGGGTACTTCTTCCTCCTCCCAGGCAGTGATCGCTTCATTGTAGGCCATCGACATGAAAAAGAGATCATCTTTCTGCGATGGCAACGGATATTTGCGGCGAAATGGACAGGCGAATGTCATGAGATTCCTCATAATACGGATGCCAAGTCCCTGCAAAGCAATTTTTTTCCAAAAAATGCAAACGCCACTTTACCACGAACGGATATGGATCCTCTTGGAGGATACAGACCTACTGCCGACAGTAGCGGATTTCTATCACCCGGCGACATTCCGGCATCTGCTGCAACCGCCGCAAAATTTCATCCCGTTTCAGTATTAAAGCGTATTGTGCCACACTGTTCGCGACCGCTATAAACAGTATACTGTCGCGCACAACGCGATGAGGCTGACAATAATTCGCCAATGCAGGGCCCACGATTTCCGGCCAACGACGCTCTATAATCTCCTCCAGACGCAATAATGCTTCCGGCAGATGTTCCTTCAACCATCGCTGCATTACATTGCCCATCGATTTTTCCGATCGCTCCACGGCGCGACTAGCATTCGGCGGTAACCCGCGCAAATTCGCAATCATATTTTCAATGCGCCGCGAAAAGTAAGGCATAGGTTAAAAATCGTAATGCAAAACTCCATTATGGAGATTTTCCATTGCCTCATAGAGCGAGGAAGGGAGCGGTATCTCTTCATAAATATCTGACGGCAATGGCGCCATTTTCAATGCGTGTATCGTCTTGAGACCGTATTCCCAAGCGCGCTGATAGAGGAACGATAGGGCTGCCATATTAGCGATATTCAGGTAAATGTCGAGACATTGCGATTGATCTATCCATTTCTGCCGCACCGATGCTGCCTGTAAGAGGGATTCCGTGTCCAACACAAAAGCCGTTTTAAAAATGTCCCGAATGGGTTCCGTCATCGGCAAAAGAGCGGTCAATTCCCCTCCGCAGCAACGCATCTTTTCATAGAATTCCTGTGTCCAGTACCCTGCCATTTGGAGGTGCTTGACCAGGGCATCGCTGAAAAAAGCAATTTTCTCATCGGCCGAAAAGTGTTTTGAAAAAACATGACCTGTTGCCGGTGCCACCCCGGGATAGCACGCCATGAGCCGTGCTGTGGAACGCGTTGATGACAGCGCCATGAGATAGGCATTCCGCATCCCTTCTGCCTTCATACGCCCGCGCAGCGTTTCCCATGGCAAAGACGCTCGGTGTTCCGATTCCTTTATCTCACAACAGGATGGACAGCGATGGGATTCCCATGGAAATTTTCCCTGTGCCCAAAGGGATTGCCCAAAGCACTCATAGCGCCCCTTCTCTTGGGCTAAATCGACCGATGCCTCAATCGCATAATAGGAAAACATTTCCAGGCAATCGTCCTGAAATGCTATGGACTGAGGATCATCGAAAGCCAAGTTCTTTTGATAAAGAGCATCCTGGAGTCCTGCGATTCCCAAGCCAAGCGGTCGATAGCGCCGCGTCAGCTTTTCACTCGTCTGGGCAGGGAAGTAATTGGCATCGAGCATCGCGTCGAGCGCGCGAACCGCCAAATGGATCGTCCGCCTCAGCCGAGGTAAATCGAGATTCCCATGCGCATCTAGATGCCGATGGAGAATAATTTCACCGGACGGACAACCGGTGGAAGCTTCCGGTTCGGCATGTAAGAGATGTTCTGAACCCACACTGCTGCTATGGATCGTCGATTCGAGCATACGACGCTCATTACAACGGTCTTTAAAGGCGATGTGAGGGAATCCGGTTTCGTAGATTCGGGCCATAATCTTTCCCCATAACCCGGCAGCAGGAATGGTTCTACTCCAGCACTTCCCATCGCGTGCCTCCTGTTCGAACTCCCGATAACATTCCTCAAAATTCTGACCGTAAAGCGAGAGTAATTCGCGCGTCTCTTCTACGCGAAAGAGTGTCCAATGCTCATCAGAGCGCACCCGCTTCATGAAAATATCCGGAATCCATAATTCCGTACCAAGGCCGTTGGTAGAGTTTTCCTGTGCATCGCGATGTTTGAAATCGATGAAAGCCTCGATGTCCGCATGCCATATTTCCAGAGAAGCATTGCCATAGATTTTCGATCCTTCTCCTCCCGGTCGCGCGATGGCGAGCTGATGTTGATGGAGCTCCAAAAATGGCATCACACCGCCACTTCCCTGACGCGTACCGCGAATAGGGCTACCACTTCCCCGCACAGCCGTCCAGGAACCACTTAACGCAGCTCCCCATTTCACGGCCAAAGCGTTATCGGCAATTCCCTTGATCATGATGCTCTCCAGATCATCCTGTACCTGATAGATATAGGTGGACAACATTTGCGCCCTTACGGTCCCGGCATAGCGGAGTGCCGTTGGAGCAACACAAAAGAGTCGATCTTTAAAAAGTCTGTAGAGTTCCAAAACCCACTGCTCCCGCTGAGGAGACGCTTCTGCCAGGAAAATACCCATGGCGATCCGCATCCAAAAGAATTGCGGCAATTCCCAACAAATGCCTGTTTCCCACTCGCATAAAAGATAATTCTCCAGCAGCTTATGCATGGCAATACAATCCCATTGCCTATCAGCCGATACATCCAATGCCGCCGCTAATTTCTCTAAATCCCATGCGAGCATTTCGGGATGTAGTAGACCCGCCTCGACGGCTTCCTGGATATAACGCGGAAATGCCTCGCGATACTTCTTCTCCAAAGCTGCCGCATCTTCCTGCGCAGGATCCCAATCCAAAATCTGTGAACAGAGAAAACTCCATTGTAACTGTGCGGAAAAAAAATTGAATCCAGGATCAACCGTCATTAAACCCCTCGCCTGGCGCAACAAATGCTCTTCCCAGTCTTTCTGAGCCATCTCCCCTTGCAGGTTATGGCACAGCCGTTGTGCGATTTGCTTAGGCGATAGCGGTAGATCCAGTTCCTGCGTTGCGAATAGAATCCATGGTAATAAGTCTAGCTCTGTCCATAACCGACTCCGTCCATTCTTATCCCTCAAAAGGAAGATAGCTTCTTGCTGATCATTTGTTTTTTCTTCTTGGCGTTGCTTGGTCCGTTCAGAACGATATAGGATATAGGCCTCCGCAATTTTAAAATATCCACGGCGCATCAATTCTTCCTGGACGAGATCCTGTACCTGTTCGAGCGCGATGGTTCTTACTTTTAGGGTACAGACCCGCTGTGTAACCGCTTGAGCGATTTCCTGCGCCACCGGTAAAGGATTTTGATGCTGTGCGACAAAGGCCTCACCGACCGCTTTCTCGATCTTCTTACTGTCCCAACTGACTTCCTCTCCATTTCGCCTGATAAAACGCAGGGATGGCTGTATAGGGGATGATTTACACCCATCATCTGTAAAAGGACTCATGGCATATGGGCATGAATAAAAACGGATTCAGCTCAACGTTAAAATCCACGTGAATCCTTTTCTCTTCTATAGCCCGTTCATTAGCTGATGCTCGGCATTGGCATCATTACAGTGCTTTAAAATAGTCCCTGTCTCCTAGAGGGTGCCATCAAAAATAAAAGATTGATAAAGGAAAAAGAAGGAATGGAAAAGAGGACACACAAGAGACTTGTTTCTGCATTCCACATTCCCTCTATCTCTCTTTTTGTTGCCTGATTTTGATGACACCCTCCAGAGACAGGACCTCCTTTGCGGATAAAAGCTTTGCAATTCCTAGATAGTTTTGTAGGTTATGTCAGGTTTGTAGCAATAGCCAAGGCTGTGTACCGTTTCTAGACAAGCCAAGGAGATGTTATGTTCCTGAAAGAGTTTGCGAATTTTCATAATATACTGATCCAAAGATCGGCTCTTAGGATTTATGAATTTCCCCCACAAATCGTTCATAATTCTTTCACGCCTCAACATTTGGTGAGGATTCTGCGACATATAGAACAGGATATTGAGCTCTTTCTTCCCCACGCGTATAGCTCCTGATGGGAAACAGATTTCCATAGTCGCCGGTAATACCTTGACTCCACAGAAGTAAAACTCCTTCTCCGAGGCAGGTATAATGCTATTCATTCGCCCCCCCTGGGGAATTGATGTCCGTCTAAGGACAGCGTTTACGCGAGAGAGCATCTCGGCAAAACCAAACGGCTTGATCAAATAATCATCACCTCCCATGTCGAGGCTGCGAATTTTAGTCCTTTCATCGGTCTCGCCAGTCACGAAAATCGTCGGAAGAGCGAACCCTTTCTGCTGTAGCCATTGGAACAATAACAATCCATTGCCGTCGGGAAGGTTCAGATCGAGCAGTAATAGGTGGACGCTACTGCCAGGACGACGCTGAAAAAAATCCAATGCATCTTGATAAAGATGGAAGATGATAGCACTCATATCAATGAATTCCAATTGCCGTTTTATGGCTTGTGCCAACGCCTCATCATCTTCTACAACGACAATCCTCAACTTTTCCGCTAAGGCCATAAAGAGAAAGGGGAAAAATGTAATATATAACAGTGGCTTTAGGAAACTTTTACGATGTAAAATGTATAAATATTAAAATTTATGTATAAATTTTAACATTTATTGAGATTGCCTCGATGAATCATCGGCAAAAGATAGGAAGCCATACCTGCTGCGCTGGCTGCTTGGATACCTAAAGGACTATCTTCAATGACCAAGCAATATCTTGGACGGACGTTAAGCTTTTCCGCTGCCAAAAGAAATAAATCCGGAGCAGGCTTGGTATATTTCACATCTTCGCAAGTTACGATAACGGGAAAATACTCTTTTATGCCGATACCACTCAATGTCCTATGGACATATTCGCGATAGCCTCCTGAGGCCACGGCCAAAGGCTGCGATAAACGGTGGCATTGTTCCGCGAATTGTACGACCGGTGTAATCGGCGTTACCTCACCTAATCGAGGCAGAAGAAACTCCTCCTGGTAGCGCCGCAAAGTGGCGAAATCGATGCTTTCATGGGAAGTATGACAAATTTCCTCCAACGTCGTCTCCGTTTTCTGTCCCCCTCGGTTGCAAAAATATTCCCATTGAAAATCGTAGTGAGAGCCATAACGCTCGAGAGAATCTCTCCAGGCGAGAAAGAACAGCGGCATCGTGTCGACCAATGTCCCATCACAATCGAATATGACCGCTTCGAAAGAAGAAGCTTCAGGAAATAACATCGCGGGAAAATTCACCGCTTCCGGAGCTGAAGTGCTACCCATACTTTAGCAATGAAGAAATCGCCTAAATGTTTCCCTTAGGGGAACTGAAAAAATCACTATCCAACTGTATTTCACAATAGTAACTCAGGCGTTTGTCTCTCCTGATGCAATCCTCGCTTTTTCAATCCGGACGCTTAATTTTTTGACAGAGAATAACCAAATACTGCAAATGCAGATAAAGATACCAAAGACATAGGGCGCAATGGTAAAGTAGGTAGCACCTGATATCAGCGCCAACATAGCCGCCTGAATCCAGGCACCTCCCGCTTTACCCAGGCGGCCACCCACGACATCCACAACCGCTTTCCCCTTTACCTTCATCTCCTCACTAAGCGGAATATAGGCCATCTCCTTCGTCAGATCAAAAAGCGCATATTTCGTCGATTTCGCAATCGTTAAAATGACGGTACCCAAAAGAACAGCTGCCACCAATGGGGTTATACCCACGGTGCCCAAAAGGCCCGAAAGGTTCTCCTTAAAGAGGACAAATATGAAGAATAAACCTCCCAAAAGGAGCGTGATGGCCGGTGTAATAGCCGCGGCCGTGAACCAGCGGAAAGCGCGCAGTACATTCCCTCCGACAATCATCATGATGATGGAACAAATGCCGGTCCAAAAGGTGTAGCGGCTCATATAGGCATTGTACGCATTCGGATTGGTACAATACTGCCCCAACTGCTTCTTCCAAAGCCCTTCCATCAGGTTAATACTAATGCCGTAACATACGATTAAAGAGGCAATGAGGAGTAGGTAAGGTGACATGAAGATATCCTTCAAACTTTGCCAAAAGGGTGCTTTTTTCTTCTTCTTGGAGACGCCTGGCAACTCCGGCTTGTCGTAAAAACGCTTATCGGGTAGCACATAGGCATAGATCCAACGATAGATGAGCATTGTCGATATCCCTGAAAACACAACCATACCCATGAGCCAATTCAGGGAAATCTGCCATGGATCCATCCCAGCGGCCGATGTATCGGTCATTACGGAAAATTTTTCCCCTAACCATCCGGAGAATAGCAACGCCACCTGGGCCATAAGCCCAAAAAAGGCGTACACACGCTTCGCCTCTGATGTCTTCGTGACCTGATTGGCGAATTGCCAAAAGGAGAGGGATAAAATGGCACTGCCCCAAATTTCAGCGAGGATATAGAAGAGTGCATAGGACCAAATGCCGACGATGGCCAGTGGCCATCTCAAAAATTCCGGTGCGGCCGCTTGCCATGCATGTACCGTCTCTACGGAGGGATGCAGTAGGCTTAAATTAGGGTAAATGAGGAACGCGAAAGCCCCAAAAAAAGCGATAAACGGCGTGAGCGTGGCGTAGAACAACTTCTCGTTACTCAAAATATCACTCGCTTTCGCGTACAAAAGCATGAAAATGACCGCCGATGGCATGACGCAAAAGCCCTTCAGGAAGGGAATGACCTCCGCATCGGAGCCCGGTCCCGTGACCACGAGAGCATCTTTGATATTCCTCAGGCAGGAATAATTGAATAAGATGAAAAAGAAAATCAAACTCATCGGAATAACCTTCTTCAACTCGTAAGCATGGATGGGGAAGAAAACCTTACGCCATTTACCGAACTCTGGCTGCATCACCTCAGACATAATTATTTAACCTCTCCTTTGAGGGAACTTCGAAATCACTTCAGAATGAGTTTCCTCAAAAGAAGCAAGCTTTTTCACTTTCCAACGCTTGAAATTGCAATTTTCCTAGGGCTGCGTCCTGGCCTTCGATGGGCTCACCGCCTTTGAGCCCTTCGGGCTCTTGCCCGCTGTGCAGGCTGCGGGAAGGAAAAATGAAAGCTCCCGCTTTGCATTTTTTCTTACCGCAAAGGCGGTGAGCCAGAACCAGAATCTTCCTCCATGCCCCGGCACATTCCAAAAAATCATGTTACGTAAGGCATCAATACCTCCAACCATGCCCTAGGAGGCTTACAAACACCACCACCTTTTCGGACAAACGCATGGCGAGAACTCCCGTCAAAAAGCCTCTTGCCCTGGCGTTCGATGGCGTAGATAATCTCAACGCGCGAACGCGGTAGCTCCTGAATTTCAGCCCATACGGACAGGTCGTCATCAAAATACGCCGAAGCGCGGTACTTGGCCTGCAGCTCCACCACCGGCAGATAAAATCCTTCCACCTCGATCCTCTTGTAGGGATAACCCATGACATCCATCAATGCTACACGAGCCACCTCACACCATACCCAGTAATGCGCATGATGCACGACGCCCATAACATCGGTCTCGGCGTAGCGAACACGGATATCTACTTTATTTCTAATCATGATATGAGAAATCATATCATCCGCACACCCAAATAAATCAAGCCATTTCACTCTGGAGTTCCATTAAGGGGAAGTCCCGTTACGGCTCAATGAAGCTTGTGGAGGAGTTACCCCGTTGGTATTTCCACTTTGAGGTGTTGTCGATGACCATTCCGGCGCCTTGAACGGATGACGGCTATGTTTCTTCAAGTAGATGAACCACTGCGTTTTGTCCTCAAATTGCAAGTAGAACCCTTCCGGTGGGTTCATCTTCCCCGAAGACGGTTTTATGGGCTGCAAAACGATATCCCATTTATCGCTGTCGAAGGTATAGTAGGCATAACCAAAATATATGCAGTGATGGAACAAAACCACATGCTCCGTGGCCGGAAGCCGCCAACGGCCGACTTTCGTATCCAGAGGCAAAAGGCGGTAGTGCAACCTTACACACTGCTTTTGGGCCTCGTATTCTAGATGGTACTCGATCACTTTCCCCTGTGGATTGCGGATAAACGGAGGCGTTGTGGAATTCTGCCAATACAGATGGAAATTATCCGGCGATGGATCCATATCTGTCCAATAGGGCCCTAAATCTGTGTCTGAATTTTTGGAGCGAATCAAGGAGGCATACATTCCGTGTAATTTCACATAAGATTCCCGCAGGCTGTCTTCCAAAAACTTCTTCGCCACCACCTGACCTTCCTCTTCCCAGTCCGGCTGTGCTTCGCGCTCCCACAATTCCACAAAGGTGGTGATCAGAGATACCGCCGCGAGTAAGACGCTGCCACCTAGCGCCAAGGCCAAGAGCATTTCGATCAGTGAAAACCCATTTCGTTTCACGTAGAGAGTTCTAGCCACATTTTGATAACTGTCAACGCGGCGAAAATGTCGCTCCACTTAAAATAATTTTTGCACCGCCTCTTTTGCAGCTGCCTCCTGGGCACGTTTTTTGGAATGTGAGCTCGCATGCCCATACAATTTTCCCTCTAGCCACAGCTCGATTTCAAAAACTTTTTGCAATCCTTCTCCCTCTTCTTTCACCAGGCGATAATCGACGCTCCAGGCCGGCGTCTGGCTTTGGGCATATTCCTGAATTCTCCCCTTGGGATTATATTCCTGTATCGCTAGCTCCACATGAGACTTGATGTCGCCAAACCAGGCCAACACGACCCGCTTCGTCGCTTTGAATCCCGCTTCGAGAAAAATAGCCCCCACCAGTGCCTCCAGGACGTCCTCCAGAACAGAAGGCCCCATCGGCCCCCCGGAGGCCTGAGTGCTGAAGCGGATCCATGGGCGAATGTCCAGGCTTTCCGCCAATTTCGCTAAAAATTTCCCATTTACCAAAGAACTCTTGTAGGTGGTGAGTTCCCCTTCCGGCATATTAGGGAACAGTTGAAAAAGCGTTTCCGTCAGGATCGCTGATAGAATGGCATCGCCCAAAAATTCCAAGCGCTCATAATTTTCCTGTGTCGAGAACGACGGGTGCGTCAGGGCTTTTTCGAGAAGTTGCTGCGATTTAAAGCGGTACCCTAACGTCTGTTTTAGGGCCTTTCTACTCGGCGACTGCCTCTGGCCGAAGAAAATATTCATGATTTTTGCGATGAGAATAGGCGTTTTATGGGATTTCGCAGAGCCCTGCGCAGAAACCTCTCGATGAAGGACAACCTGTGCAGTATCGACTGGCATTTCATGGGCTTTATCTGTTGAGCGGTGTCCTGTAAACGCTTTAAATCCTCCGCAAAGGGTGTGCGGGCACATGTTTCCCAGAAAAGATGCGTCAGATAGTAGCACCCAAAACGTCGTGGAAGTTGCAGGGGCCCTTGCCCGTTAAAGCATTTTATTTCCAGGGCTTCTGAAAATGATTTCCAGGGCTTTTGATAAATGAAATGAACGATTTTCGGCTCCTCTTCACGACCGGGGTAAAAATTTCTATAGTCAAATTTGTTCCAGTCGGGAGCCAATGGGTAATAATTCCCATCGATGATGATGTTCAATGCATCCTGTTCTGGAAAATCAAATGGCCCTCTCGCTTGAATAAGCCTTATGAGGCTTGCCGTAATTCCTTTATCCCTCCATCGATTCAGATCGATGAGCAGGACGCCCACATTAAAATAATCCGCTGATTTATGCCGCCTCAATCGGCGATTATGTGCCTTCACCGGTGCAAAGCCTTTTTCAGACCTCGCTGCAAAGGCGTGTGGCTTGATACCCAGATGATAGAGAGATTCCCATTCACCTAAAACCAGCGTATCGCTGTCGAGATAGAGCACCCGCGAAGCTTGGGGTAAAATTTCTGCCAAAAAAATACGGGCATATACTTCGTGATGCGGATATTTTTCCGTTACGGGAAGTTCCCAGATGACCTTTGGAAGAGGAGGAAAATGGAGCTGTAGGGCAGAGAAATTTTCTTGCAGCTGCTGTAACTTCTGTCGGGATGTGGCCGAAAGTTTGCCGCTTAGGATATGCACATGGACGGGTGCCGTGCCATGATAATGTTCCATCAATGACCAAAGCGCCACGGCAGTGAATTGGACGTAGGTATCATTACAGGCAAAGGCAATGTGAATCGTGCTTTCCATAAAACATCCATAAAACCCATGAGAATTCCCATCAAAGATACAATTTAAATCCCTCCACGAGGAAACATTCAGCTATTAGAAAATGTCGTCAAATAAAAGATTGATAAAGGGAGAAAAAGAAGGAGAGAGAAGGAATAAAAAAAAGGACACATAGGAAACTTGTTTCTGCATTCCACATCCACTCCATCTCTCTTTTGGTTGCTTGATTTTGATGATACCCTCTAGGTTCCGGAAGGTCTCTAGGGCGTCTCAGGTCGATGGGGCGGGTTTGCCGCCTTTGAGCCCAAAGGGCTCTGGCCCGCTGCGCGGGCCGCGGGAAGGAAAAATGAAAGCTCCCGCTTTGCATTTTTCCTTACCGCAAAGGCGGCAGGCCGAATCCTCCCGAGCTTGGGAGTTTTGTCTTTGTCCTAAAAGGTGTTGTCCAAAAAGGTCGACAAAGGGAAAAAGAGAGAAGAAAGATGGAATGGAAAAAAGGACATATAGGAGACTTGTTTCTGCATTCCACATTCGCTCACTCTCTCTTTTGGTTCCCTGATTTTGACGACACTCTCTAAGGAGAAGAATGTTTCCAATCGATGAGTTCGAGGCGGATGGAACGTCGGCACTGCCAATATTCCCAGGATACTTTGATGGCCAAATCAAGTGGACAGTGGATGGGAGGAATGTGCCGAATACCGTTCCAATAGATGCATGAGAAGGAAGGATTGAGACCATCTGCGATAAAAAGCCGAATATGTTTTTTATCTTTTCCGAAAATTTCGGCTTCTTCCGTAAGCGTAATTTGGTTCAATGCAAAGATAGGTTCCGGATTATCCTGTCCATAAGGCTGTAATTTTTCAAGATCTGTGAGGAAATGATCATCGATTTCATCCAGCGAAATAGCTTTGGAAATCAAAAGTTCACAGCTATTTTTATCGAGATTCTGTTGGCATGTAAGTACAGCCTCTTGAAATGTTTTTTGGAGCAGCGGGACATTTTCCAGCTTCAAAGAAATGCCGACGGCCATGGGATGACCTCCCCAAGATTCCAATAAATGCGCGCAGGGCGTTAATATCTTTACGAGGTCATAGCCGGCTACACTTCGACCAGAGCCTTTTGCCAACCCGCGCTCCTCGCCAAGAACGATGCAGGGACGTTGGTAATCACGGGAAAATTTTCCACAGACGATGCCGACGATACCGGAATGCCAAGCGGGATTGAAGAAAAAGATCCCCGGCAGATGTTCCATGGTCTTGAATTTTTCCTCCGCTTCTGCAATGATCGCCCGCTCGATCTTCTGACGCTCGGTATTCATTTCGTCGAGACTTTGGGCGAGAATCGAAGCTTCCTGCCTGTCTTCCGAAAGAAGCATCTGCACGGGAACAACGGCATCGGCCAGTCGACCACTGGCATTGATGCGAGGTCCCAATCGAAAGGAAATGTCCTCAGGAAGAACGGGTTGTTCCGCAGGTATTTGTGTGATGCGGCAAAGCGCATCGATACCGGTTCGTCGTGTTTGAGAAAAATGCCGTAGCCCGAAATGGGCTAGGATGCGGTTTTCACCGGCCAATGAGACGAGGTCGGCGATGGTTCCCATCGCGACGAGATCGAGTTCTTGCCGTAGATGAAAGTTAAATGCGCGAGGATCTTCTTTTTTTCGAAAATATTTCAAAAATGCGTGGATGAGTTTGAACATTAATCCAGCGGTGCAGAGGTAACGCCATGGAGGATTCTGTTCGGTATCGAAAACATGGGGATTGATTAAAATGCAATCTTTTGGGAGCTCGTTGTTGGATTGATGATGATCGATAATTAAAACTTGGATACCAAGAGTCCTCAGCTTCTGGATTTGGGTGACGGCATTCGTACCGCAGTCAAGGGCTATGACCAACCGAGGAGGTGAGTGCTGAAGCATGCGATCGACGATTTCAGAGGACATGCCATAACCTTCCGTGAAGCGCCTGGGGATAAAGTATTGCGGTTGAAGTCCGAAATATCGGAGTAGACGGACGAGTAATGTCGTACTCGTAATGCCATCTACATCGTAATCGCCGATAATGCTGATAGCCCATTGCTCATGAACAGCTTTCTCCAAAAGCTCGATCGCTTCATGCATGTGCGTAATGGCAAAGGGATCTTGAAGATGCGCCAGTTTGGGATGTAGAAATGCCTCTGCCGCTTGTGAAGTTTTTATGCCCCTGGAGACTAGGATATGGGCGATGGTGGGATGGATGCGTAACACATGGTAGAGATGTTCCACCGCTTCTTCATCAACTTCTAGCTGTCTCCATGTCACTGTAGGTACTTCTTTCTCTTATTATTTTGCCATCTATTCCGCATCCGTTTGACCATGTTTTGCCGGAAGAAGTTCATGCGCGACAACATGCCGACGATCGCCTTTGTGCCACCAATAGAAAATCGGGCTGGCGATGAAAATGGATGAGTAGGTTCCCACGATGATGCCGATGCTGAAGATGAGTGCGAGGTCATTGATGACCCCCATTCCGAAACATAGAAGACTCAACGAAGAAAAAAGCGTCGTAAGGCTGGTCAATAGGGTCCGCGAAAAGGTTTTGTTGATGGCTAGATTGATCACTTCGTACAGCGAGAGGAAGGGATTCAGCCTGAGTTCCTCACGGATGCGATCGAATATGATGATGGTATCATTGATCGTGTAGCCGATGATCATTAAAATGGCCGCAATCATGGGAATAGAAAATTGGCGCCCCATCAGAATATAGAGGCCAATGGTAACCCAGGCATCATGCAGTGTTGAAACGATGGCACCTATGCCATAACCCATTTCGAAGCGAAAAACGATGTAGAGGAGTATCCCGACAAGGGCGATTCCCACCGACAGAAGCGCATTCCAGCGGAGATGTCGACTGGCGGAGGCACCGATACTACTTTCACGGACGATTTGTAGATGAGCTTCTGGATAGCGTTGCTGTAAGGAGGCGACGACATGCTTTCCTTTCTCCAGCTCCGTCTGGAGCTTCAATAGCTCTGTGGAGTCCCCTGTAGTTCTTTGGTAGGTCGATATGACTTCACCTAAATGCTCCGCTGAGGCGGCAGTTTTGATATCGCGGAGGACGAGCTTATTTTCAAATTGAAGGATGACCTCATCACCTCCTTTGAAATCGATGCCGTAAATATTGCCACCGCGGTAGAGGACACCGATAATTCCAGCTAAAATAGCGATACCCGAAAGAACATAAGCCTGTTTTTGAAATTTGAGAAAATCGAAATTGGGAGAAGAGATACAGGCGCTTGGTGTGAGGTTTTTCCAGCCAAATCCGATGCCAACTTCCATGAGAAAACGACTGACGACCAGGGCGCAAAACATCGTGGCAAAGATACCGATGGATAGAATGACGCCAAAGCCGCGCACAGGTCCCACGCCGAGCCAAACGAGAATACCCGCCACCAGGAGCGATGTCAGATTGGCGTCGAGCAGTGTTGCAAACACTTTGGTATAACCTTCACGCAAAGCCTGAAATGCATTTTTACCATGCCTGAGTTCTTCTCGAATGCGCTCCAGAATCAGAATATTAGCATCGACTCCCATACCTATGGTCAGGACGAGGGCGGCGATACCGGGTAGCGTCATGGTGGCCCCTATGTTGGCCATGATGCCCAGGACAATGAGTGCATTGATGAGAAGTGCTGTGATGGCGATGATGCCGGAGCAATGGTAGTAAACGGTCATGAAGAGGACTATGACGAGGATGCTGACCAACGAGGCGCGGATGGAACTCGTCCGTGCATCGTCGGCTAAAGAAGGTCCTATTTCGTTGAGTTCGGTGACATGCATCGCAAATTCCAGGGGATTGTTGAGCACATTGGCCAATTCCAGGGCTTCACGTTGAGAGAAATCGCCGGAGATGCTCGCCTGTCCGCCCTCGATCTCTTGGCGGATGACAGGAGCAGAGTACAGTTTCCCATCAAGCACAACCGCAAGCTGATGACCTACGTATTTTCGTGTAATATCGGCAAAGCGCTCTTTCCCTTCGGAGGTCATGGAAAGACTGATCTCGTATCCGCCATAGGCGTTCATCATCACTTGGGCATCCCGGATGGCCTTCCCGGTCATTTCAGGAATGCGCTTGACGAAGTAGGAAATTTTCTGGATTTGGCCAGTTTTGTGATCCTCTCGCTCCAGAGTAAGCAACTCATAGCCAAGCGGAGCGGCGTCAGAAAGGCCTTCTGGTTGTTGTTGAGTGTGAACGACGCGAAATTCTAATTTCGCTGGCTTTTTGAGGACATCGATGACTTCA
>JAIRRP010000017.1 GCA_031255915.1 Puniceicoccales bacterium
AGCGAGATGTGTTGCCTACTTAGGCGATGATTCAAATTGGTGGGTCGAGAATTTGAGTGATGAAACTCACTGGGAATCGGAGGGCTTGAGTTTGATCGATCCCTATCAATTGGAATATCTCTGGGAGTTACTATCTCCATTGAGAGAGTGTGGTTTCCGAGATGAGATTTGGGAAAACGCTTTTTGTAAGTTTCGTATTGAGAAGGAGCTCCCTGATAAATATGTTCAGCTTGTTGCGATTGATATAGATTTGACTGATTCCATAGAGAAATTGTTTCTCTTGCCTTATGCCCATTCAGATTTCAGTGAGCGCTATACCGAGCTCATGGAACACCTCATGCAGCTTCGTGTAAAATGGCTGAATAGGGTTTTCGATTTGAAGCAGCCGTTAGAATTTGAAGATATCGAAGTACATTTTCGTGATCAGGAACGGGAAAAACATTTGAATGGGAGTACGGTGCATGCGTTCGAAGAGATGGTTTCTGTTCTCGAATATGTCCCTAATGGATTGGATAATAATGAGGATGATGCGGATGATCTAGAGGAAGATGAAGAAGAAGGTACCGATGGAGAAGAATTCGAGTTGGAAGAAGATTTAGGAGAAGAACTCAAGAAAGATATCTCTCGTTTGGAAGAAATGGAATAAGTTTTATGAATATTGCGCCAAAGAATTGGATTCCTCATCGAGCACCCTTCCTTTTCGTAGACAAAATTATTTCCATAGAATCGCAGACCATCGTTGCGCAAAAGACTTTCGATGCATCGATGGACTGTTACCGAGGTCATTATCCCAGTAATCCTGTGACGCCTGGGGTACTGCTCTGTGAAGCGATGTTCCAGACGGCTGGTATTTTGGTCGCTTTTAAGTTAAAGAATGTTCATCAGAAAGGAGTTCCTGTCCTTTCTCGTTTGGAAGAAGCTAAGTTTCACACTATGGTTTTCCCAGGTGAAACGGTTGAAATGAAGATTACCTGGGAGCAAACAATGAACCGTTTTTTTTGGTTCAAGGGGAAGATGGTTTGCAATGACAAAAGGGTGCTGAATGCCCGCTTCATTCTGACTCATCTTTCCCATAATGAAAATGTTTCGGCCGGTGGTGAATTACGCCCTTTGGCTAAAGCTGTTCTCTGAGGCCCAATTTTTGACTGAGAATATGGGTAGCTTTGGTGGTATCCGAGGCATGGACGAAGAGTGCCACATGAATATCATTGGCTGTAATTTTGACGATGGAAATCTGAGCCATATTCAGCTCTCGAGACCACTCTGTCATTAATAAGGCGCGATTCTCTTTAACCATAGCGCCGATGATAGAGATACGACTCAAGTATCCCTCAAGGCATAGGTTGCCTCCATTTTTCAAAATAGTCATCCGTAGCGATTGTAGATGCTCTTCCGGCATAGTATCAAAGGTGACACAGATTTCCTCATCACCATCTTTCAGGCATCGTTCCGAAAACCAATCGATGCAAATGCCGCATGTATTGAGCCGATGGATTTCGCCATAAACTTGTGGTAATGATGTTGGAGAAATGGTAAGTCTCAAATGTCGTAGATTGGATTTTACCGAAAGATGGATCGTTTCCCATTCGGAAGGAGGAGGGGATGAGATAAGCGTTCCTTTGGCAGCTGAAAAGCTTGACTTAACGCAGAAGTCGACGTTCTTTTCTCTAGCCAGAGCAACGGAACGAGAATCCATGACTTTGCCGCCATTTTGGGAAACACTTAGCATGGTATCAAAAGACACCTGTTGGAGGCACTCTTGAAGGGGAATACGTCGAGGATCGGCGGCGTAAACGCCATCGACATCGGTGAAGATTTCGCATTGATCGGCGTGAAAATAAGCCGCTAGGGCAATGGCCGTTAAATCGGATCCTCCGCGACCGAAGGTTGTGATATCCCCTTCAGGGGAAATTCCTTGGCAACCGGCCACGAGAACAATTTTTTTTTGTTCTAAATTTTGACAAATTCGATCTGCCTGAATCCTCTGGATGGTCGCGTGGCGATGAAGGCCATTCGTGAAAATTCCAGCTTGTTCGCCGGTCAGCGAAATAGCAGGAACTTTTAGGTGCTGAAGAGCGAGTGCAATGAGGCAGCAACAGGCCTGTTCCCCGGTGGCGAGGAGTGCATCAACTTCTCTGGGGTTTGGGAAAGTGGAACAGGTTTCGGCGTCGCGGAGCAACTGATCGGTGATCCCTCCTTGGGCTGAGATGACGACGATGAGCTGATGAGCTTGAAGAGAGGTCTCTCGGATGCGTTGAGCGACATTCCGAATGCGCTCGAAGTTTTGCAACGATGTTCCGCCGTATTTTTGTACGATAAGAGCCATAGCGATGGACAATTTTTGATATCTATGTTGTCGTAAAGCGATGTTCGCTACCGTTTAAGAGCCTCCGGATGTTAGAATGGTGTCGAAGGAAGATAAAGATCATGAGGATCCAGGAGACGACGATGGTCTCTTTAGGATAAGAAAAGAGGTAGGCGCTGAATGGTAAGCTCAGGGCGAAACACAGAGAGGCAAGGGAGACGAACCGCGATGCCCGGAAGATCAGGCTCCAGATAATTCCTCCAACGAGGAGCGCACCTGGCATGAGAGCAGCTAATCCACCCATGGCCGTGGCAACACCCTTACCTCCTTGGAATTTGAGGAAAATAGAACAGCAATGCCCTAGAATGCTCCCGATGAGGGCGGTATAAGCCAATCGAAGGCTCATTAGGTGAAGAGGGTTGAGGCAAATGGGAAGGTAAGTGATCGTAAATCCTTTTAGGAAATCCAATAGAAAAACTAGGTTTCCAGCCATTTTCCCAACGGAGCGTTTCACGTTTGTGGCTCCTGGGTTTCCGCTTCCCACATGGAAAATATCGATACCGTAAAGTCTTGAGATCAGGACGGCGAAGGAAATAGAGCCTACCAGGTAGGCGATCGTAAAAATGAGAATGTACTGAAAAATCATAGGACCAGGGGAATCATTAACCTTCAGTGCCTTGGGAAGTCAACGAGATCTTGTGGAATATCCGGTTTGCCGCCTTTGCGGTAAGAGAAAAATGCAAAGCGGGAGCTTTCATTTTTCCTTACCGCGGCCCGCACAGCGGGTCAGAGCCCGAAGGGCTCAAAGGCGGCAAACCCGACGGGAGGAAGGAGACGGTGCTCAAGGATGATATCGCATTTGAATTACCGAAGTCGATGAACTTTCCGGGTTCGAACGCTATTTTATCGCCAGGCTAAGGGATATGCCGTGAGTATCGCCGACCGAAGACTTCGGCAAAAAGAGAGAATGAATCCTTAAAACTTGCTTCGGGCCTGGAGGATTTTTTATTAGGGAAAAATTGGTACCAGAGAATTTAAGTTTTATGAAGCGTCACGAGAGTATAACGAGTGCGAGCCGTATCTATGTCCTGCCGAGTTTTTTCACAGCGGCCAATTTATTCTTCGGTTTTTTAGCGATTATCCGCTGCATACAGGCCAAATACATCCTGATTTCACCTGTGGCATTATCTCATAATAACTATTACACCCAAGCGGTCTGGTGTGTTTTGCTGGCCGCTTTTTGTGATTCCTTGGATGGCCGTATCGCACGCCTCGGAAAAAGGGAATCCCTTTTTGGTAAAGAATTTGACTCCATTGCGGACATGGTTTCCTTTGGTGTAGCACCAGCACTGATGGTTTTTTTTCTCGTATTATCTCCGACAGAAGGGTGTCCTTTTTTCCGACAAGTGGGTTGGTTGATCGGTTTTATTTATCTCCTGTGCGCCGGTGTTCGTTTGGCGAGATTTAATGTGATTACGAATCCTTTACTACCGCATGAAGAGAGAAGACATGGTTGCGATTTCTTGGGATTGCCCGTGCCGGCGGCAGCTGGTGTTATCGTATCGTTGGTACTGGTGCTGAATAGCTATGATCTCAATCATTGGTCCCTATTGCTCCCGCCTTTAATGTTGGCCATCGCCTACTTGATGGTGAGCAATATTCCCTTTCCATCATTAAAGAAGATCGATTGGAATACGCGGGCAAAATTGCGGACATTTCTCATTATTTTCATTATTTTCGTTACGATTTTCCTATTCCAAGAATTCAGTTTGGCATTGATTTTCCTAGCCTATGTCGGATTTAGTGTCCTACGACATGTGCTTCGCAATCGCAATAATTTTTATAAAATGCCGAACTGAGGCGTAATTTATGGCAAAGGATTCGGAAAATCCGATAACAGGTGTGATCTTTAATATTACTTTACCGGCAATCCTCATGTCGTGGCTTGATGATTGGACCGGCTGTAGTCCGGCATTGGCTTTGGTCGTCGCATTGATGTTACCCTTAGGGTTTGGCCTGCGGGATTTTTGGCGACGGCAACAATGCAGTCTTTTTTCGATTATAGGCTTGCTCAATGTAGTGGTGACAGGTGGTATCGGTCTTTGGCAACTCCCTAAGGACTGGATTGCCATTAAAGAAGCGACGGAACCCATTATATTAGGCGCCATTGTATTGGCTTCCCTGAAGACATCTCGGCCGGTTCTCAAAATGATCTTCCTGCAGCGATCCCTTTTTAATGTGGATGCCATCGAGGGAATACTGGCGGATAAGCGTTCAAGGGCATCATTTGACCGTTTGATCAGAAATGGGACTTGGATGCTGATCCTTTCCTTTTTACTCAGCTCCGTTTTGAATTTTGTCCTGGCTAGATATTTCATCCATAGCGAAACAGGAACACCGGCCTTCAATAAGGAGATGGGAAAGCTCATCTTTTGGGGACATCCCATCATTCTCTTCCCCTGTACATTGGTGTTCATCGCGACGCTATGCTACGTCGTTCGAGGAATTCAGCGCCTTACTGGCCTGGAGTTCGCTCAGATCTTCAGTGAACCCCTATCGAAGGAAATTTCAGGAAAGGATTAACCCTCTGTTTCGGATGAGTGGCTAGATGCAAAATGGGGATGCTCTACCAGAAGATGAGATTCCAGCCCTAGGAAATATTCAGAGAAAATACCATTGGGAGGAGTGTTGTGCAGCAGATGTTTGACCATGCCCATTTTAGCGTCCAAGTTATCCACCAAAGAAACAAAAACGGCTTCCGGTGTCGCCGGTCGGACGGCAGCGCCCCATTCCGGTTCTCCCTGATGACTGATGATGATATGCTCTAGCCGTTCTGTGAGTTCGGGATCGAGTTTATTTTTTAGGGCGGCTTTTCGTACAAGGCGATAGCCGAGGACGATGTGACCCTGCAACGTACCTAACTTGGTCCGTGAAGGAACGTCATCACGAGTATATTCCAAAACTTTTCCAATGTCATGGAGGAGCATTCCGGCTATGGCGAGATCGGGATTAATTTCGGGATAAAGGGATAGGAGTGCCACACCTGACCGCGTCACATGAACCGTATGCTCCAATAGACCAGAGCGATAGGCGTGGTGCATGGAAATAGCCGCGGGGCTTAGTAGCCAATCTTCACCGAGTTCTTGGAGTGCCGAATGAACCGTTTCTTGGAGCGGCTTATGGCCAATTTTTTCAACATAGCCCCAAAGTTCTTCAACGAGGTGTGCTTGGCTTTCTTCAGGGCCCTCCACAAGCACCGAGCGCCAATTACCTTCGATAATTTCCTTTTCCGAAAGTATATTGGTGGAAAATAATTCCGGACTGAAGGTTCCCTGATAATAACGGTTAGTGCCTTCGATTCGCAGAATATCGCCGGCTCTGCGCACCTTGAAGAAGTTAAAATTTTGATTATTCTCAAAGCATGTGCAGCTGAAAAAACCCCATTTATCGCCTAATTCGATCTTTAGGTACTCGCTACCATTCCTGGCATGTCGCGTTTCGACTTTTCTCAGGAGCAATACGGATGTAAATGGGACTTCTTTTCCTTCGCCAATGGCTTTGAGTTCCCGTGTATTCATGGGGTCCATGGACGCCAATGAAGGAAGTTTTTTTTCAAAGGAAAGGCTCTTCTTGTACATGAACGAGTTTATTACTTTTTTACCCACGGAGGATGGTGACCTCTTCTTAGAGGTTGCCGGCAAAATCAGGCAACAAAAAGAAAGAGTGAGCGGATGTGGAATGCAGAAACAAGCCTCCTATGTGTCCTCTTTTCTATTCCATCTTTCTTTACTCTCTTTTCCCTTTGCTAATCCTTTTTTGACGACATCCTCTAAAGTACATGAGCATACGGGGTTTGAAGTTCTGTTTCGTTGAATACCGTCTCCTATTGACTGGCGGGTTTGCCGCCTTTGAGCCCTTCGGGCTCGCCCGCTACGCGGACTGCAGAAGGGGAAAATACAAAGCGGGAGCTTTTATTTTCCCTTTCTGCAAAGGTGGCAGGGCGAATGATCAAGTGGTCGGGATGACCGGATTCGAACCGATGACATCATGCTCCCAAAGCATGCGCTCTACCAGGCTGAGCTACATCCCGTAAAATAAGATAAAATCATTAGAAAAAAACCTCGCCAAGCTGTCAAGAAGGAGATATTCAACTTGGCTTCTTGCCATAAAAGGACATAAACTCAAGCATCTTTCTTTGATGGCCTTATTCCTAAGGATAGATCATGATTGCAATTGTTGAAGCTGCAAAAGCGGGTTTTTTGCAGCCTTGTTATTGGCGCCAGAATATTCTGGCCGGATTAGTCGTGAGCATCATTGCTGTTCCCCTGTCGATGGCCTTTGCGATTGCTTCAGGAGTGGATCCGGTGCAGGGATTGCATACGGCGATCATTGCCAGTTTATGCGTTGCGTTATTCGGTGGTGTCCGAGTCCAAATCACGGGCCCAACGAGCGCTTTTATCATCATCTTGGCTTCCATTCATGTGAAATACGGATTTGAAGGCCTCCAGTTATCATGTTTCATGGCCGGAATTATCCTAGTTTTTATGGGGCTCCTGCGACTGGGTAGTATCATTAAATTCATACCTGATCCCGTCATCATCGGATTTACATCGGGAATCTCTATCGTGATGTGGATTGGCCAGTGGAAGGAATTTTTCGGTTTAGATATGCCGAATGTGGTATGCCATTTTCATGAAAAATTGGGCCTTCTCATCAAATCGTTTCCTACAGTGGATCCGGCCTCTACTTTTATGGGAATGTCCAGCTTAGCGGTTATGATCCATAGCAAGAGATGTTTTAAGAAGATACCGGCGCCTTTAGTCGCTCTGATTTTTGGCATATTGCTGCAATTTTTTTGTCAGTTTGAACATGTAAGGACGATCGGGAGTGTCTTTGGAGGTATCCCTCAGACATGGCCCAAAATGGGATTACCGTTGGTGTCATTTGCCCATATGATGGAATTGATAGGGCCTGCCTTTACCGTAGCATTATTAGGTGCGCTCGAATCTTTGTTGGCGGCCATGGTGATCGATGGTATGCGTGGGACTCGGCATGATTCCAATCAGGAGCTCATCGGTCAAGGGATTGCCAATATGGCTTCGCCGTTTTTTGGAGGTATCGCCGCTACCGGTTCTATCGCGCGATCCATTGCCGGTATCCGCGCAGGGGGTAATTCTCCCCTAATGGGTATCGTACATTCTTTGGCCCTAATCTTGATTATCGCATGCTTCGCGCCATTGGCGAAACATGTGCCATTGGCAACTCTGTCGGCCATCCTTTTTGTCATTGCTTATGACATGAGCAATATACCGCGCTTTTGGTTTTCGATAAAACATTTGCCTAAATCGGATAACTGCGTGCTCTTTTTGACCTTCTTCTTGACGATCTTCAGCGATCTGGTTGTGGCTGTAAATATTGGGGTTCTGCTGTCGACGCTGATCTTTATGGCACATATGTCACGTACATTTCAACTGCATGGCTATGCGCCCAAAACATCGGAAGAATTACCGAATCATGAATTACTTCCGGATGGCATGATGGTTTACGAAATTCATGGACCTTTCTTTTTTGGAGCGGTAGAGACATTTGAGCGCACGATGAAAACGGTGCGAGCAGACGTACGTATACTTTTTCTACGGCTGAAAGATGTACCTTTTATCGATTCTACGGGACTACAGGCCCTTCGAAAAACAATTCAGATCTGTTCTAAGCGCAACGTCAGGATTATCCTCTGTGAGGCAGAGGATAAGGTCGGTAAAAAGATAAGTCGGGCGAGTATCGAAGACGCTTTGGGAAATAGCAGTCTCAAGCAAACATTCCGCGAAGCGGTTGCTTTGGCTGAGTCTTCAGGCCTAGAGAAGGAGTTATTGGAGAACACTCCGGGAGAAGAGATTCCGTAAAACATCTCTGTAAATAATTGGAGCTGGCGTGGTGTAAAATTTCAGCGTTTGGTATTGAAGTGATGTCTCATGGTTGGTAAAGTTTGTTACTCTTAAATTTTAAAAGATCGGCCGGGCAATATAGTATCACAGGCGACAAAACTTGCCTGTGGCAGAAAGTAGTATAGAGAAATTTCCCAATGCAGGGATGAGCATATTAACCATGTCAAAGGAATATTTAAGTAAAATCCTACAACGATCGGCAGATGCTTCTCGCGGCCTTGTCATGGATATGATCGCAGCCGCAAAATCGGGGCATTTGGGAACGGCTCTGGGATTAGCGGAGATAGGGGCGGCTCTTTGGGGAAATTTATTACATTATCATCCTACAGAACCACGTTGGCTCCAGCGCGATCGTCTGGTGCTTTCTGCCGGCCATGCCAGTGCATGGCTCTATGCTTGGCTCCATCTGGCTGGATTTGATGTGACCCTCGGCGATCTGCGTTCCTTTCGTCAAAAGGATAGTAAGACACCGGGGCATCCCGAGTTCGGCCTAACGCCCGGAGTGGAATGCAGTACAGGTCCCTTGGGGCAAGGTATCGGAAATGCCGTTGGATTGGCTGTTTCAGCCAAGAAGATGGCGGCCGAATTCGACACGTCTTCTTGCGGTATCTTTGACCACAAAGTGGTGTGTATCTGCGGAGATGGCTGTATGCAAGAGGGGGTATCGTCAGAAGCCTGCTCATTGGCCGGTTTATGGGAATTGAGCAACCTGATCCTCATTTATGATGCCAATGGGGTAACTTTGGACGGGCCTTTGGGGCATTCGCAGAACGAAGATGTCATCAAGCGATTTGAAGCCTATGGTTTCGAGGTTCAGGAAATCGAT
This sequence comes from Puniceicoccales bacterium, assembly GCA_031255915.1. Taxonomy (GTDB): domain Bacteria; phylum Verrucomicrobiota; class Verrucomicrobiia; order Opitutales; family JAIRLG01; genus JAIRLG01. The sequence goes on from JAIRRP010000017.1 coordinate 9,074, forward strand.
GGTCATAACATAAGCGCCATTATCCGAGTTTATCATCAGGCTGCTCAGTCGACTCGCAAGCCGCAACTCATCGTGGCGCATACGACCATTGGCTGCGGGATAGCGGCCATCGAGGGCTCGTCGAAGGCCCATGGAGAGAGCGGCATCGCGTATGCCGGTGAATTGCGTCCCCAATTAGGGTTGCAGAAAGATGAATTTTCTGTGCCGCAGGCCGTAGGGGATTTTTTTAAAAAACATCGGCAACGGCAGATGGAAATATATGATCAATGGCAGATAAGGTTTGAGGCTTGGGAACGCGATTTTCCAGAGCGAGCCAAAGCCCTAAAAATTTTGGTTTCCCGAAAAAAATCTCCCATCCCTTTGGATATGAAGGATATGCTTCCCATGGCCTGCGAAGCCACGCGTAATGCCTCCGCCAGGGTTTTGCAATATGTGGCCAAAGAGGATGATTCACTGATCGCAGGAAGTGCCGATCTCTTCAGTTCTTGTAAGAATCGCATCGAAGGCTCGGAGGACTTTTCAGCCCAAAATCCTCTGGGGCGGAACCTGTCGTTTGGTGTACGGGAACATGCCATGGGTAGCATCCTAAATGGCATTGCCTATGACGGATTTTTTAGGCCTATAGGTTCGACATTTCTCGTATTTTCCGATTACATGCGGCCGGCGATTCGCATGGCCGCCATGGCGCATTTGCCGGTGATCTATATTTTTACCCACGATTCGGTCCTGGTGGGTCAGGATGGGCCTACGCATCAGCCGGTGGAGCAACTCGCTTCTCTGCGCTGTATTCCGAATCTCGATGTCCTACGTCCGGCCGATACCGAAGAGACGATGGGTGCTTGGCGAGCGGCGCTTGAACGTCGTGATGGGCCAACGGCCTTGATCCTTTCACGGCAAGACCTGCCGCTTCTGGAATCCATTCCTGATCGATTGCGTCGTCAAGGTGTACGGCAAGGAGCGTATGTGGCCAAGCGAGAAAGTACCAATCTCCGGGAAATTATTTTGGCATCGGGGAGCGAATTGCAGCATGCTCTGGAAGTGGGGAAGCAGCATGCTGACCTGCGGGTTGTATCCATGCCCTGTATGGAGCGATTTGAACGACTGACTCGGGAGGAAAAAGAAAAAATTTTACCGCCATCTTGCAGACGGAGAATTGCCCTGGAAGCTGCCTGTGCCCAACCCTGGTACCGCTATGTGGGGCCTGAAGGTCAGGTTTTGAGTGTCGATACATTCGGCTTCAGTGCTTCAGCGGATGAATTACAGAAACATTTCGGCCTGACGGCTACTCATTTAGAGGACATTTTGCAAAAAAACCATCTAGAGGTTTTATGAAAAAAGTGTGCGGAAAAAATTGGCCAGACCTAGGCATTTTCTGCTTTAAAGAAATTTTGAGATTTGGGATTTTTCATTCTGTCGTCCGGCATTCGGTAGGTTTACCGCCTTTGAGCCCTTCGGGCTCTGGCCCGCTACGCGGGCCGCGGTAAGAAAAAATGAAAACTCCCGCTTTACATTTTTCCTTACCGCAAAGGCGGTGCTCTCAATAAACCTCAAGATTCTCCTGACGAGTCCTTATCGACATAAGGCGAGGCGTTACTGGAAATCATTTTGTCCGATCTTCTCCGGACACCACTATTTTAATGTGTGATGGAAGAATTTTCCGAAATTTTATATTCTTATAATTATCTTTAGGGAGAATTTTCCCGAAGTTTGTACCTTTTTTAATTCCATTCTGGGGACCGTCTTGGCCTTACCGGCGGGTTCGCCGCCTTTGAGCCCTCCGGGCTCTGGCCCGCTGCGCGGGCCGCGGTGAGGAAAAATGAAAGCTCCCGCTTTGCATTTTTCCCTTACCGCAAAGGCGGCAAACCGAGTATCCCAAGCTTGGGAGCTAAGGAGAAACTCGACAAATAGAAAAAGCACGTTAAATATCATAAAATATGATCAATATATGTGCAACGAATCTGCGTCGGGACTTCTTCAAAACGATTAAGCAAGTCACTGACTTCGACGCAGCGCTCATTGTCAATAGAAATGGAGAAAATCTCGTCGTCATGACGGAGAATGAATATAACAGCTTGCTCGAAACCCTTCGCATCTTGAGCGATCCCGTAGAACGAGAAAAAATCCTACATCCCGATAGGATAGATTGCCCTGTGTTTGATACGATCTCTGACATGGTATCGCACGTCGAGAACCATCGCTGATGAAAGTTTGGAAGATTACTTATTCTCACCAAGCGAGAAAAGATATCAAAATTCTCCTGGTTAGTCCTTATCGTCATAAGGCGGTGGCGTTACTGGAAATCATTCTATCCGATCCTTTCCAAACACCGCCGCTATTTGAAATATTATTGGGAAATAATAAATACTCCCGACATATTAATTATCAGCATCGCTTAGTCTATGAAGTTGATTCTGAAAACGGTATCATCATCTTGTTATCCTGTTGGACGCATTACCATGAATGAGTTGTCATAGAAAATTTTAACATAGTGATTCATAAATTGGTAAGAGTTTTGTATCGGATTGCATTTCCTGTTTGAGGAAATCGCAAATTTTCTTAGTCATTTTTCCAGGCGATTTGAAAGGATTTTATGAAAACCATAAAAGATGTCTCTTTATCAGGGAGAAGGGTATTGGTGCGCGTGGATTTCAATGTTCCGCTGAATGAGCGGGGTGAAGTTGTGGACAAAACTCGCATTACGGCGGCCTTACCGACGATTCAGTACCTCACCCAAAATGGCGCCCGCGTGATTCTGGTTAGCCATCTAGGACGACCTAAAGGAGAAAAAAATCCCAAATATTCGCTGAAACCTGTGGCGAAGGCATTGGAAGCGCTGTTGGGACAAAGCATTTTATTCTGCGAGGATTGCCTTGGCGAAGATGTGAAGAAAACAGCGGAAAATTTACGTGATGGCGAAGTGATTTTGCTGGAAAATGTAAGATTTTATAAAGGCGAAACGGATAATGATCCCGCATTCGCCCGTTCGCTCGCCTCTTGCGCAGAGGCCTATGTCAATGATGCTTTTGGGACGGCACATCGGGCTCATGCTTCGACGGTTGGGGTCACTTCTTATCTATCACCCTGTGTCGCGGGATTTTTGATCGAAAAGGAAATTACTTACTTGGGAGATAAGATTTCCCATCCCCAGAGGCCGCTGACGGTCATTTTGGGCGGCGCCAAAGTAAGTGATAAAATTTCCGTCATCGATGCTCTATTGGAAAAAGCAGATTGTATGTTGATCGGAGGGGCGATGGCCTACACCTTTTCGGCGGCTCTTGGGCACCCGACAGGCGATAGTTTAGTGGAACGGGATAAATTGGATGTGGCTTCTCGGGCCTTGGCGAAAGCGAAGAAAAAAAATGTCGAAATATTATTCCCCGTGGATCATGTGGTGAGTTCAGCCGTTGATTTTTCTTCGCGGTCAGTGGGGGAATTAAAAGTTGTGCAAGAAGGCGAGATGCCTGATGGTTTCGGTGGCGTCGACATTGGTCCAAGGACAATAGAACTCTTTACGCAGCGAATCGCGAATTCTAAGACCGTACTTTGGAATGGCCCCATGGGAATTTTTGAAATTCCGGGTTGCGACCAAGGAACATTTGCCATGGCGAAGGCCATCGCGGAATCACCTGCGATTTCCATTGTGGGAGGAGGGGATTCGATCAGCGCGATACAGAAAAGCGGATATGCGTCGAAAGTCTCATTCATGAGTACCGGAGGAGGGGCTAGCTTGGAATATCTCGAAGGGAAAGTGCTTCCCGGAATTGCGGCCATGGATGCCTGAGCTCATCCGTTTTTTAGGAATTGATTACGGCTCCAAGCGCGTCGGACTCAGCCATGGCGATTCGGAACTCGGTATCGCGATGCCATTGCCGATGATTTTAAATGGCGGATACCGTTCGCTCTGGAAAGATTTGAGGCATGTGTTTCTTTCGCATCCGTGGGATGTTTTCGTGGTGGGGTATCCGTTCCACATGGATGGAAGTATCGGAGCTAAAGCGAAGGAAGTGGATGCTTTTATGGTTCGTTTGGAGCAGGAATTTGCCCTACCGGTCATGCGTTCTGATGAGACGCTCACGAGCGAAGAAGCACTTCATCGATTCCAGAACAGCCGTAAAATGCGGCTCAGAAATGTCACTCATTGGCAGCATTTTCGTCGAACCGGTGAAATTGATTCGGGTGCGGCTGTTCTGATCCTTCAGGATCATCTGAATGCTTTGATGCAACGCGATCCCAATGTTCTCCTGAATAACATTGACGATGGGGACTAAGAGTTTCAGCTACTTCTTTCGAAAAGTCCAGAAATTTTATGCTCCTGTAGTTCAATGGATAGAACATCGGTCTCCGGAATCGACGATTCGGGTTCGAGTCCCGGCAGGAGCGCCACTGGGAGGTATGCCCTGAGATATTTATCTTGGCATATCGTGTTGAAGAAAGTGAGAGCCTGTGGCTTTTGCTTGTGAGTCGGTCAGTATTGGCTTCTGGTGCATCAGTCAGTCGGTCGTTTACCGCCTTTGAGCCCAAAGGGCTCTGGGCCCGCTGCGCGGGCCTGCGATAAGGAAAAATGAAAGCTCCCGCTTTGCATTTTTTCTTATCGCAAAGGCGGTAAAATGGACAAACTGGAGACAAACTTTATGAATGAAATTCTAGAGCCTAAAATAAAACGCTACTTTCATTCTTTAAAGAAAAAGCTCGAAGAACACGATGAACGTTACTACCGTGATGCCGCTCCCGTCATCTCCGATTTCGAGTATGATTGCCTTAAACATGAGTGGAGGGAATTACTGCGGCAGTATCCCGCATTGCAGCTGGAATCCGAAAGCATCGGCGACGATCGTCGAGAAGGTTTTGCGACATTTCCGCACCTTTCTCCCATGCTCAGCCTCAGTAATACCTATGATCGCTCAGAAGTGGATGCCTTCGATCAGCGTATCTGCCGTGTGCTCAGAGAGGAAGAAGCCCTAAGCTACATCATCGAGCACAAAATTGACGGTGTGGCGGTGAATCTCATCTATGAGGAAGGGCACTTGATCCGTGCATTAACCCGTGGCAATGGGCGTGAAGGGGATGATGTCACGAAAAATGTTCTGACGATTCAAGGTTTACCGTCCTATCTTTCGGATGCTCCTCAGCGTTTAGAGTTGAGAGGGGAGGTCTACATCCCGTTGAATGTGTTTGGAGAAATCAATCGTCAACGGGAGAAACGGGGGGAAGAACCCTTTGCGAATCCGAGAAATTTAGCGGCGGGAACCTTGAAGACACTCGACATATCAATTGTTCAGCAAAGGAAATTACAACTTTGGATTCACAGCCTGGGATTATGTGAAAAATTGTTCATTGGAACGATGATCGATTTTTATCATGTTTTAAAAAAGTGGCAATTACCTCATGTGGAATTTTTTGAAAGCGCCGGTTCATTGGAAGAAATTTGGAACTGTATTGAAATCATCGATCGGCGACGGCATATGCTTCCTTTCGCGACGGATGGAGTGGTGCTCAAGATCAATGACCGTTCTCTGCAGCAGATTTTAGGAGAGACCCAGCATTCACCGCGATGGGCATTTGCCTATAAATTCGCACCAGAACGGATTGAAACACGGCTGGAAAAAATTTCGCTGCAGGTGGGGCGTTCGGGTGTCGTCACGCCAGTCGCTGTACTAAGGCCGGTATGGATTGCTGGAACAGAGGTAAAACGTGCCACTCTCCACAATGTCTCTGAAATTGAACGAAAGGATATTCGGGAAGGAGATACCGTCGTGCTCGAAAAGGCCGGTGAAGTGATTCCCGCTATTACGGAAGTCGTCCTCAGCCGAAGATCTCCGACTTCAGTCCCATTTGTTTTTCCCGAAAAATGTCCTCAGTGCGGTACACTGCTCTCGCGAGCGGTTGGGGAAGTTGCCTGGCGATGTCTTAACGACCATTGTCCGGCTAAGGTGGAATGCCGTATGTTGCATTTTGCTTCGCGGTCGGCAATGCACATCGAGGGATTGGGCGATAACTTGGTGCATCAACTATGCCAAAGAGGATATGTGAAGGATGTGGCGGATATGTATGACCTTTCCCAAGAACAGCTCATGAGTTGCGAGAGTATAGGTACTAAAACGGCCGAGAAAGTGATACGAAATTTGGAACAGAGCAAAAATTGTCCCCTGTGGAGATTCCTGCATGGTCTGGGTATCCCCGGAGTGGGGGAAAAGACATCCAAGGATTTGGCCTCATCGTTTCCCGATGTAAGGGCGCTCATGGCAGCTTCTCCAGAAGCATTGAGAGCTATTCCTGGTATTGGAGAAAAAACGGCCTTGGATGTTCATGCTTATTTCCAGTCATCATCCGTTATTCTCATGATCGATCGATTGGAAGCATCGGGGATTCGCTATATTCATACGAGCGCTTAGAATTTGGTTTTCTTGGGGAAGCTCCGAAATGGCGGGAGTTGTCATTGTTCCACAAGTTAGACTTCAAT
>JAIRRP010000075.1 GCA_031255915.1 Puniceicoccales bacterium
AGGGAAAGCGCAGTCGTTTCGATGCCTACCGCCAGCAGCATCGTGGAGGGCGCGGATTGATCGCGATCCGAATGGCGAAGGGCGTCGAAGTCGCAGGTGCTTTGGGCATCGGGGATCAGGATGAGATTATGCTCTTCACTTCCTCAGGCCAAGCGGTCCGTTCGCCTGTGAAGGAAATTCGCGTCATCGGTCGGGCCACACAGGGCGTGCGCTTGATTCATCTCGCCAAGGGCGATGAGCTCATCGCCCTGAATCGCATCGAGGATGTCGATGGCGAGGAGGTCACTTGAGTTATAGGCCTGTAGTTCTGTTTGCCGCCTTTGCGGTAAGGGAAAAATGCAAAGCGGGAGCTTTCATTTTTCCTTACCGCGGCCCGCGTAGCGGGCAGGAGCCCGAAGGGCTCAGAGGCGGCAAACCCGCCGGTTGGGCCTGGAGACGGTGTTGAGGTAATATCTGTACAATCCGACCTTACGCTGCCTTTCGAGCCTTTTAGGCTCGCCCGCTGTGCGGGCACAGCAGAGCAATGAAAGGAATTTCATTGCCCTGCTGGAAAGGCAGCGGATAGAGGCGGCAAACCCTGCTCATCAGGCGGAGAGGCAGTGCTTATGAAGAATTTCATGACGCCCGTATGGGCATGCGACGAGCACTAATAGCATTGACAATAGAGGATGTTGGTGTTCCTTTTTGGCTCCTCAGGTGGCTCAGGTGGTGGAATTGGCAGACACGCCAGACTTAGGATCTGGTATCGCAAGATGTGAGGGTTCAAATCCCTCTCTGGGCACCAAGAAATAAGGTATATCATCAGCTTACGAATGTGGATGCGCAAATTTTCGCCCAAATGCCATAAACGATGGGTTACTTTCGGATGGAGGAAGGTATTTGCCCTTATTTTTTAACCTTGGGGGTATTGGGATGATCACCACCGTCTTGAGTGTCTCCATCGGAGCTCCATTTTCCCGGAGAGTTGAAGACGGAAGCGAGAAAGATTCCGCAAAGGGTGATGTCGTAGAGCATGGCCGGATTGAAGTAGGAAAAGGCATTGTTCCTCAGGAACAGCACCTGGGCTAAGTAGATGAGATAGAGCAAAAGGCTAATGCTCCGAAAATGAAACCCTATCAGAAAACAAAATCCGCCGAGCGTCGCAAGCGTTGCGACGATGCCACCTAGACCTCTGAATGGAGCTGGGCAGTGAAAAAGAAAACAGATGGAGTTTGCGAGATGTTGAGAAAAAGCAGCATCAGAAAAAGCAAGAATGCCTTGCATGGTTACCAATGTCCCTACAATACTGCGTAAGATGAATTTTGAAAAATGCTCTCTATAAAAAAACTGACTCAATGAATGCATGCCCATGACTCAAGAAAATGAATCTTCAGCAGCAAGAGTAGAATTACTACCTTCCAGTGATTTATTTTTGAAGGTTATTCCCAATGCTTCCTCCAATAGGGTCATTGGTTGGTGTGGTAATGTCCTAAAGGTTAAGCTGCAGGCACCACCGAAAGACGGTCGGGCAAATAGGGCTTTGGTGAAGTTATTGGCCGAACATTTTGAGGTTCCAAAGCGTTCTATCGTCATTTTTTCTGGAGAGAAATCTCGCGAAAAGAGGATTCGAATAGAAGGCCTGAAAATAGATCCCAAGAAAAAATATTAGATTCGCAGAATTTACGAGGAGTGTTTGAGTTTTTTCATGGAATGCACTAGAGAACGTCTTCAAAAATTTCTCTCGGAAGCGGGAATTTGTTCGCGGAGGCAGGGAGAGCTTTGGATAAAAGAGGGCCGTGTGAAGGTCAATGGAATACCCGCTATGTTGGGGCAATCCGTGTGTGCCGAAAAGGATCACATTTGTGTCGATGGAAAACTCATCAGGCGATTGCCATCTCGGCGGCGGATTGTCCTTATGTTGAATAAACCGCGAGGGGTGTTGTGCTCTCATGGTGATCCTAAGTTTTGTGAAAGAACCGTTTTTGATTTCATCCCGAAGGAGTATCATAAAGAACGTTTTTTTTTCTGCGGGCGCTTGGATAAGGAGAGCCAGGGGATGCTTCTGCTGACGAATGATGGCGAATTTGTCCAGAAGGTGACGCATCCTCGTTCCGATATTACTAAAATTTATCATGTCTCTTTGCAGCGTGCCATGAGACCTGAGGAGTTGAGGCGTATGGAAGAGGGGATAGAAGAGAATGGGGAATACCTTGTGGCGGAAAAAGTATGCCTTCTCTCTTCGGATGATGAAGAATCGCGCTGTTGTCTTGAGGTGCATCTCAAGCAGGGGAGAAAGCGCGAGATCCGGCGGATGGTGGAAGCTTTGAAGAACCGCGTACATCGTCTGAAACGCGTCCAGATCGGGCGGCTGAAGATGAGAGGTATTGTGCCGGGTAAATTGCGCCTGCTCAATGAAAGGGAAATCGCTTTGCTCTTCGCCTAGCGGAATTGGCGATTCGGGCGTTTTGCGGAAAAATCTTGGTGTTGCGGGCGTTTTGGGGCTGTCTTTGCAAGGAAGGGAAAGGGAAATATTTTTCCCTTTCCCTTCCTTGTGGCCCGCGTAGCGGGCGATCCCGAAGGGATCCAAAGACAGCCCCGTGGGGGACTGCAAAACGTCTGAGGAGATCGCAATCGGAGGCATTTGTAGATGTCGTGTTGCTGTCCGAGTTTCTGAGCCAGAGGGTTTGCCGCCTTTGAGCCCTTCGGGCTCTGGCCCGCTACGCGGGCCGCGCCAAAGAAAAATGCAAAGCGGGAGCTTTCATTTTTCCTTAGCGCAAAGGCGGCAAACAAACCGAATATTCCGCCACAATTTTCTGGATCAAAGTTGACATTGCCTACCTCACGGAAGCTGCCGAGAAGAGGAAAATTTCCTCAAATGGCTTTCGATGCCTTTGTCGGTTCTTCGACCATCTCGTGGGTAATGGTGATTTCTTCGACATTTTTTTGGTCCGGAAGGACATACATGATGTCGAACATCACATTTTCCATAATGGCCCGCAATGCCCGTGCGCCGGTTTTTAGTGAGACAGCTTTGTTGATGATGGCTTTAATGGCTTCGGTTTCCATATGGAGCTTGATGCCTTCCAATGCTAATAGTTTGGAATATTGTTTGATGAGGGCATTTTTAGGAATGGAGAGAATGTGTTCGAGGTCTTGTTCCGTGAGCTCATTGAGAACAGAGACGACCGGTAAACGCCCTACGAATTCTGGAATTAAACCGAAACGAATCAGATCACTGGCCTGTGTGGCGGATAGTAACTGATTTTCTTCCTGTTGTTTTTCGGAGGACTGGTGAAGTGAGTCAAAGCCCATCGTCTTGCGACCAATGCGCTCGGAGATGATCTTATCGAGACCCACAAAAGCCCCTCCGCAGATGAAGAGAATATGATCCGTTTTGATGGAGATGTATTCCTGTTCGGGATGTTTTCTTCCTCCCTTGGGAGGAACATTGCATTCCGTACCTTCGAGAATTTTCAGCAGCGCCTGCTGCACACCTTCACCCGAGACATCTCGTGAGATCGAAACATTGTCGGTCTTACGGCCGATCTTGTCGATTTCATCGATGTAAACGATACCACATTCCGTTTTTTTAACATCGTAGTCGGCGGCCTGTAAAAGGCGTAGGATAATATTTTCAACATCTTCGCCGACATAGCCTGCTTCGGTCAAGGTCGTGGCATCGGCAATGGCAAATGGTACTTCTAGAATCTTCGCCAATGTCCTGGCGAGCAGAGTTTTTCCGGAACCTGTAGGGCCGATGAGCAGAATGTTGCTCTTTTCGATTTCTACTTCTTTGAGCTGATCATCTTCGATGGATTTTAGGGGAGTTTCGGAAAGACAAATACCCTCGGATATGAGCCGTTTGTAGTGATTATAGACGGCAACCGAAAGGATTTTTTTTGCATGCTCCTGCCCCACCACATATTCATCCATATATGCTTTAAGTGAGGAAGGTGAGAGCGACTTGAGTACCAGCGGTTGATTAACAGGATGGGATTGAGAATGTCCATCGGTTTCCGTCGCTAATTCAGATATGTCGATGTCGGTTGCATTTTTATTTCTAAATTCCGAAAATTCGTGAGCGAGTGCGTGTGTACAAGTGGCAACGCATTCATCACAGATGTAGATATTGTGGGGCCCGGCGATGAGTTTACGGGCCGTAAATTCATCCTTACCGCAGAAGGAGCAGACGCGCAATGATTTTCCCATATGAGGTCAGTTGGCTATGATTTGTGATTTATCTTGCCCATCGCCAGCCGTAGAATTGGCTCCGTTGAACGCGTAGCTGACGATGATCTGAACGGTTTCCATAGAGAGATATAGAAAAGGATTGTAAACGGAGAAACTATACATCGCGTCCACAGCATTTTTTGTATTTTTTACCGCTGCCGCAGAGACAGGCATCATTGCGTCCAACGGCTTTATCGCGAAGTGAATGGACTTGTGAAGCCGATTGAATGGCTCGCTGGACGATTTGTTCATGTTGGAGAGAAGGTTCTTTTTCATGGCTGGTGTTGTTCTCATTGTGGACTGCTAATGGTGTGCGTTGTTGAGAAATTTTCGTCAACATATTTCGTAGGTAATCTGTATGTATAGCGGTGCGGAAAATGCGTTTGCATATCTCTTGGCGTATCTGCGTCATGAGGTTTTCAAAAAAATGATACGCTTCATTTTTGTATTCGCTCAACGGATCCTTCTGGCCGTAACTGCGCAGCATGACACTTCGGCGCAATTCTTCCATCTCCGTCAGATGGTTTTGCCAGTGGCGATCGATCGACTGTAATAGGACTTGCTTTTCGAGTAGGAGCAATGCCTCAGGAGATATTTCCATTTCTGCCTTGATGCGATAGGCGTCGCGAATGGCGGTCATGATGGTATGGTTTATGGCTTCATTGTCGGCAAGTATGTCGATGGTCTCGCGTTTCAACCCGATGGGAAATTGGATATTAATCCCATAGAGGAGGTTTTCGATCGCCTGGTCTTCTCGTGTTTCGCCGATGTTGTTGCGGACGCGTTCCTGAACCTCTTCTTCGATAAATTCGAAAATAATATCGCGGCTGGATTCCTCTCGGAGTATCCGGTTGCGGAGATCATAGACAATGCTCCGCTGCTTATTGAGGACATCATCATATTGTAGTAGTCGGCGGCGTTGGGAGTAGTTGAAGGCTTCGATTTTTTTCTGGGCTGATTCGATGGAGCGGTTGAGGAGGGGATGTTCCAGTACCTCTCCTTCTTTGAAGGTACGATCTAGGATATTGGCGATGGGGCCGTTGCCGGCGAAGAGCCGTATGAGATCGTCCTCCAGAGAAATGAAAAATTTTGAAAGCCCTGGATCGCCCTGACGTGCGCAACGACCTCTCAGTTGTCGATCGACGCGGCGAGATTCGTGACGCTCGGATCCGATGACCATGAGGCCACCGTAGTCCGCAACACCTTCGCCTAGGCGAATATCAGTTCCGCGTCCCGCCATGTTGGTGGCGATGGTAACCGCTCCTTTTTGACCGGCTCCTGCGACGATATTGGCCTCCTGTTCGTGAAACTTTGCATTCAGTACGGTATGAGGGATGTGCTCATGTTTAAGCATGCGACTGAGAAGTTCCGATGCCTCGACGGAAGCTGTGCCGAGTAGGATGGGCTGACCGCGTTCGTGTGCTTTTTTGATATCTGCAATGATGGCATGATATTTTTCTCTTCGTGTCTTGTAGATGGTGTCATTGAGGTCCTTTCGTTGGCAGGGCTTATTGGTCGGAATAGCCATGACGGAGAGCTTATAGATGTCGAAGAATTCTTGTGCTTCTGTTTCGGCTGTTCCGGTCATACCGGCGAGTTTTTCGTACATGCGAAAATAATTCTGAATCGTAATGGTGGCATACGTCTTCGATTCTCCTTCAATTTTGAGGTTTTCCTTGGCCTCTATCGCCTGATGAAGTCCGTCGTTCCAGCGCCTTCCGGGCATCGCACGACCGGTATTTTCATCGACGATGACGACTTTGCCATCTTGAACGACGTAGTTTTCATCGCGATTGAAGAGGCTGTAGGCCCGCAACAGCTGCTGCAGGCAGTGGATGCGCTCGCTCTTGGTGACGAATCCTTCTTCGGCGACCTGCTTTTGCCTCTGACGCGATTCGGGATCGAGCGATGTGTTACCATCGATGTCAGAAAAAAGACTGGGGAGATCAGGTATGACGAAGGCATTGGTATCCTGTGGGTAGAGGGTTTGGCGGCCCTTTTCGGAGAGATCGGATTGGTTGTTATGCTCATCGATGGAAAAAAATAGTGCTTCCTTCAATTGAAAGCGCTTTTCGCGGTTGATTTCACTGCCTAACTCGAGGTCAAATTTGTCGAATTGTTTGCGATAGATTCCGTTTTCCATGAGACGCAGGAATTGGCGATTTTTAGGCATACCGTGTTTTATCTTCCAGAGAAGTTCATAGGCTTCTTCGTCTTGAGGATTGGTTCCCAAGAGTTCTTTTGCCGCTTCAGCGAATTGGTTGCAAAGTTGGGTTTGTTGAGCGACGAGGCGTTCCACCATGGGTTTTAGTTCACGAAATGGTGCTTCATTTTGTTCTTCTGCAAGCCCTGAGATGATGAGGGGCGTACGGGCTTCATCGATGAGGATGGAATCGATTTCGTCGACGATGCAGTAGTAATGAGCGCGTTGCACCTGATCTTCGGCCCGGTACGTCATGCCATTGTCGCGGAGATAATCGAAGCCGAATTCGGAGGAAGTTCCGTAGGTGATGTGGCAGGCATAGGCTTGCTGTCTCTCATGAGAATCCATGCCATTTTGGATGCAGCCGACGGTGAGTCCAAGGCTTTTGAAGAGATAACCCATCCATTCGGAATCGCGCTTGGCCAAGTAATCGTTGACCGTAGCGAGTTGACAATTTTTACCTGTAAGGCTGTTCAAGTAGAGCGGTAATGTCGCCACCAGTGTCTTTCCTTCACCGGTTGCCATCTCGGCAATCTTGTTCTCGTGCAGCGCAATCCCACCCAGGAGCTGTACATCGTAGTGGATCATATCCCAGGTGATTTCATGGTCGCAGACGACGATGGTCTGGCCGTAAAGGCGTCGAGCGGCATTTTGTACGGCGGCAAAGGCTTCCGGCAGCAGATGATCCAGTTCTTCGCCGCCCTGTAGCCGGGCGCGAAATTCTACGGTTTTATCGCGCAGCCGGCTGCCG
>JAIRRP010000006.1 GCA_031255915.1 Puniceicoccales bacterium
TCGGCGGCAGAGCTTCTGGTTTCTTCGATACGGTGGGATGATTCCTGGCGAGAGGATGCGGTTCAGCATTCGGTTGCCTTTGTGCCGTGGGATGGGAAGCGTCATGGAAGTGGTGTTTCTTCCTGAAGGGATCATGCCTGTGCCCTTCGAGGTTGGGCGCCATATTTTGAGCACCGTCTCCGCCCAACGAGCGGGCCTGCCGCCTTTGAGCCCTTCGGGCTCTGGCCCGCTATGCGGGCCGCGGTAAGAAAAAATGAAAGCTCCCGCTTTGCATTTTTCCTTACCGCAAAGGCGGCAGGCCCGGTGGTCAAAAAGAGACGGTGCCTAGGAAGCCATATCTAGAGGGCATCGTCAAAAAAAAGATTGACAAAGGGAAAAGAGAAGGAGAAAGATGGAATGAAAAAGAGGACGCATAGGAAACTTGTTTTTGTATTTCACATCTGCTCTATCTCTCTTTTCGTTGTCTGATTTTAACGACATCCTCTAGAAAATATACATCAAATTATAGTTTACACCAAGGGGATGAAGTTCATAAGCTATTTTCCCATGCCATCCGAAAATGTCATCCATCTCTCAAAAGCCAATTTCTCTTCGGTCACTCAAGAAAGCAAAAAGCCGACGATGGTCGACTTTTGGGCCCCCTGGTGCGGACCATGCCGCGCCCTATCGGGCATGTTAGAAGAGGTAGCAGAAGCACATCCGGAATGGCAGATCGCCAAGGTCAATATTGACGAAGAGCCGGGATTAGCGGAAGAGTTCGATGTGAAAGCGATTCCAACACTTTTGTTTTTTAACGTCAAAGGGGTAGTCGTCGACCATTCGGTCGGTGGTATCACAAAGGGTGATCTCATCGCCAAGCTGAATAAAGCGGCACAAAATTAATGCTTCACCGAGAGAACTTATTCCTTTTTATTTCCTATTAAATGCAACTCAATTCTTCATCTAAACACAATCCCCTACGGGGAATCATTTGGTTTATCCTGAGCCTCATCATATGTTCCGGTAACGATGTTCTTACCAAACATCTCGGCGATGATTTTCATCCTTTCCAGGTCGTTTTTATGAGATTTTTCTTCGGGACTCTGAGTCTGCTGCCGTGGATGTTCGCCAGACAAAGGAGAGCTTTCTCCACACAACGCATCGGGTTTTACGTCCTACGAGGAGCACTTCTATGGGGAGGATTAGCGCTTTGGTGCTATGGTCTCCGGACAACTCCTATTGCGGTAGCGTCATCGATCGATTTCATCATCCCCATCATCACCATGTTGATGGCCATACCTCTTTTAAGAGAACATATTTCCCCAAAGCGCTGGATGGCCGCCATCGTGGGATTCATGGGTGTTTGGATCATCATCAATCCAGGCAAAGATGCATTTCCGTTCCTCCCGGCCATGCTCATGCTCTTGTCGGCGAGTATGTTTGCGTTGCTCGACATCCTCAACAAAAAGTACCTTTTGGCAGAAGGGGTTTTGACGATGCTCTTTTACACGGCCCTGTTGACCATGTTATTATCCCTGGGACCTGCCATACGCGTTTGGGTCCCCATCTCCTCTTCCTCCATGCGGCTCTTCTTCCGATTGGGTTGTGGAGCTAATCTCATCCTTTACTGCATCCTAAAGTCATTTGAACAGGCCGAAGTATCGGCCATAGTGCCATTCCGCTACGTGGAACTTATCATAGCTGCCGTTTTTGGTTACGTCTTCTTTCACGAGTGTATATCGATGCGCATGCTTTTGGGGGCTTTTGTCATCGTCACAAGTTCGATTTATTTAGCCCGTGAAGAGACTAGGCGCAATGCTGAGAAGCACTATTCAAGCTGTTGCTGAGAAAAAGGAACAAGTTACCGAGTATAACTCAGCTGTAGGTCTTTACCAGACCCTCAACGAGTTTCGTCCAACCATCAATGAGGACAAACAGCATCATCTTAAATGGCAAAGAGATCGTCATCGGCGATACCATCATCATGCCCATTGCCAAGAGAATGTTGGAAACGATCATATCGATCGCGATAAAAGGCAGATAGAGCAAAAACCCTATTTGGAATGCCGCCGTTAATTCTGAAACGACGAAAGAAGGAATTAGCACCAATAGGTGCTCTTTATTGAGGCCCTCTTGCGCTTCTGGTGGCCACATTCGCTTGGCCATGTTCATAAAAAACACAGAACCGCTGTCTTTGGTATGTTTGCTGAGAAATTTTCTCAATGGAACGATCGCCTTTTGGACAATAGGAGCCACCTCCTGCAGGGAAGAATTTTTAAAATCTGTACCTTCGACCAGGGTAAATGTTTCTCTGACAACCGGATACATCACGTAAATCGTCAACATAATGGCCATGCCATTGAGGACCATATTGGGGGGAACCTGCTGCACGCCTAAAGCATTACGTATAAGGCTCAATACGACGGCAATTTTAACAAAGGAAGATACCAATAGAAGGACGAATGGTGCCAACGACAGCGCGATCAATATCGCTATGATCGCTATCGGATCCATGGTCAAACCACTCAACATCACTCACCTCCAATTTTCGATATATACTTCGCCACAGAATCAGTAGATCTCTGTTACACGAACCCCTATTCGGCCTTCGACGTTCAAAAGGCTCCCTTTGCCGATCAATTGACCGTTGGCACATATATTGATCGACGCCTGCACAGGGTTTTCACATTCAAAGATGAACCCTTCCTGCAACGTTTCCAAATCGCACAACCGCATCGATTTTCTTCCCGCTTCAAAAGTAACGAGTATCGGCATTTCGGCAACAGAAGCGCTCGTCCCCTTGCGATACTCTGCATGAAGAAAAACGTCCGGTATCTGTATTTTCGTCGCTTCAGCCGATTTTATGCGAGAACTATCTGTCTTGGGCGCTGCCATGGATTGATCTTCCAAGGATAATTCTGCTGAAGTTTCCTCCCCTGCCTCTTCCTGCGTCGCTTCTTCGGGAAGCGGATCGCCCTCTGATGCAACCGGAGCATCATCAACGGCTTCAGCGACGACTTCTTCCTCATCAGAATCAATCACTTCATCTTTTACTTCTTCCTCTTCCACTTCCAAATCTTTATTCTCAGTGGATACGGAGGGCTGCTCAACGGAATCTGTCATAAATTTTATGATTAAAATTGAACCTTCTGTACACGAAATCCTTCCTCACACGAAACGACACTTACCTGGATCGGCTCTAAACCTCGTAATTGTGTCACAGAATCAGGTGCTAAGGAGTAGTGATCGAAAAGAATCAGATCTTCTTCCTGAATCTTTTCATAGCATTCCCTTG